>NZ_JBWYIQ010000015.1:0-71857 GCF_056779795.1 Acinetobacter sp. ANC_7682
CAAGAAGGTGCAAACTTCGCTGAAATTAAAGATACTTTAGACGCTGCAGTAGAGAAAGCTAAAGCGGAAGAAGTGATTGAGGATGCAGCTGAAGAAGCATTAAAAGATGAGATAGTAAAAGCTGAACTAGTTGCTGATTTACCAGACTCCATCCAAGCTACTCTTAATCAAGCAATTGAAAATGCAAAAAATCTTGTGGGCAAGCCAGAGGCTTCTGCACAAGATTTTATTGAAGCCAAAGATGCACTTGAATTAGCCGTGAAAAAAGCTCAAGTAGCGAAAATAGAATATGACAGTGTCATCATTAAAGCAGTTGATAATGATACGAAACTTGTATTTGATACAATTAAATTACCAGAGGAAAATGAAGAAGAAGGTATTATTTATTCTCTTAAGGATTCTTACCCAGATAAAACTGTCGAGGGATATTTAGTAAAAGCCACTGGCTTTGGTGTTGCTGATATTGGTGTGGGATCAGGAGCAGATGTTGGTGTCTTAAATTCAGTATTTTCATCTGAAGTTGCCGACCCTAAAACTCTAGTAAGCAAAGAGGGAGTTTACCTCACACTCAAAGTCGTCGAAGGTACTAAGCACGAGTTATCACTAGAGGGAACTGCTGGCGGTATCAAAGTCGGTCAGACTTTTGACTTGAAAGTTGAGAAGAAAATCCCAGGAACTGATCAATGGGTTGTTGTACAAAATTATGATGATTGGTTGACTGTAGCTTTCTTAGGTGGAAAAAAACAAGGTCAAATTACGCTTGATGAACAAGGCGAATATCGTATCTCTTTGGTGAATAATGGTGGTGTTAGTGCACTCGGTGGTGACGGTTTAGGTTTGTTAGATCATAAATTGTACGATTTTACCAAAGCAGTAGATTTTAGCGGCTCTATATCTGGGAATCTGATTCGTGATGTTAATAATGGATCTGAAAATACAGATTCGGAAAATGGTCAAGACGTTTACGATATTAATCGTACGCCAGTATTAAAGAGTGTATCTATTGATGGAGTGGAGTCTCAAATCATTGATGGCTTAACGACAGTCCAAGGTAAATTCGGTGAGTTTGTATTTGCTCAGGATGGTACTTACACATATACCGTTGATTCAAGCAAATTGAACTCATCTGAACAACTGGCTGTAACTGAATTATGGGGTCAACAAGAGATCATCTCTTATACAATTGTAGATCCGCAAACAGGTAAACCATCTACAGCGAAACTGACAATTGATATTGCACAAAAAATTAAGGAATTGGACATTGAATTCCAAGAGGTATTGGTCAATATTGTGAATTCTGAGTCAAATTACATTAAAGATAATCCTGCGTTTAAGACAACGTATGATCAAGGCGGTGTAATCAGTGTTGGTGTGGGACCAATCGCAGGTATTAATGTTGCCGAAATTAAAAATCCACTTGAAATCGATGTTAAAGAAAATGAGATTCACAATATTTCATTAAGTTCGGAAGCGGGTCACGTCATTGGTTTGGGATCAATGCAAGTTGATCTTCAGGTATACAAATTTAATGATTTAACCCAACAATGGGATCTATATCTTCAAAAAGAAGAATGGTATAGAACAGTCGCGTTGGTAACTGGTGCTGGAAAGTCTAACGAAAACATGAATCTTGTTTTGCCTGAGGGTAAATACAAAGTATTCCTTTCAACAGAACAAGGTGGACTGAGTGTTGGAGATATTTTACGTTTAAAAGTTGATAGTTACACTGTCGAAACTTTTAAAATGGATGGTGGTTTATCAGCTGAAGGTCAACTTGGAAATGAATCTACAGATGGATTTGTAGTGTATCAAGTCAATGGCAAACCAGTTCCAAGTTCAAAAGAGGTTCAAGGTAAATATGGAAAGCTCATTGTCAAAGATGATGGCAGCTATGTTTATCAATTGAATGCTGATCATTCAGGTAAAGTCGGAGATGTGGATACATTCACTTACGCATTGAAAGGTCCGAATAATGAAATCGTCACTTCTACTTTAAATGTCAAACTTAGTGATCTTAATTTCTCTAATCCGACTTCACAAGATTCAAAAGTTACAGTAGATAATGAAACTATTGTTGCAGGGAATGAAAATTCTGGTTCCACGTCTGGTAGTGGTAAAAAAGTGATTGTACTTAACACCTTTGATATTAAAAATCATAGTGTTCTGGAAATTGGTGATATTTTATTGTCTTCAAAAATTCAAAGCCTCAGTCAGCAAAGTGGTTCTTATAGTGTTTATCTTCGCAAAAAAGGTGATAGTTCAAGCAAAATTTCTTTAACTGATGAATTTGGAAACCCTGTTAATGAGGCTAATGGAGCTAACAAGATTTCAAATGATAGAACACAATTTGAGATCAAAAATATTAATCTCCAAAATTTAGAAGCTGGTGAATATGAGTTAGTTTTAGAGATAACCCCACCAGGTTCCTATGTTGTTAGCTATGATGTGACGTATGGTGAATCTAAGATTTATGTTCTAAATCCTGAAGCTTATAAACCAGAAATTATAAACTATACTGTTAATTCAGATGGAACAATTGCATTTGTTAACAGAACCGCTCAAGGCAACATACTGAATGACCAATCAAAAGATCTGTTAGAAAACTCTTACATTTACAATGGTGATAGTCAGTCAAATGTCACGGTCGAGTTTGGTGGAAAAAAACTGCAATTGACGGACAGTAAAACTGATTATGTATTAAATAATGAAAATGTGGTGAATTCTACAGCAGAGAATTATTTAATGGTATTTGGACAATATGGAGATTTGAAAGTATTTGTAGATGGTACTTATGAATATATTCGTAAAGCAGAGTTTAATTCCGATTTAAATGATTTTGAGTGGAAATACGGTACAGAAGTATTTGAATACACCGTCACAAGTATCAATGGAACGAAAAAAACCGGTGTAATTGAAATCAATGTAGGTGTCGATTTCAAAGGTTCGCAATACAATGAAACTGTTACAAGTACTGCTGGTGATGACACTTTCACATTAGGTGCTGGTGCTGATACATTAATCTTCGACGTACTTGAGAAAGCCGATGATGCAACAGGTGGAAATGGTTTTGATATGTGGTCAGATTTCGAAGCAGGTGTCGATGTAATTGATGTATCTAAACTATTTGTTGATGCTAACACTTCAAGTACATTCTCAACACAATCTATTGATCAAGTTGCGGAAATCTTAAGTAAATATATCACTGTTAAAGATTCTGTAATTTCAATCGATCGCGATGGTGAAGGTACACAATTTGAAGCTACTCAATTGCTGAATATTGGTCCTCAAAATTCAGATCTGACTTTGGAGCAGTTACTTCAAAACGGTCAAATCATTTATTAATTCTTTAAAAAACGCATACTTCGGTATGCGTTTTACAAAAAAAGGCGAAACATTGTTTCGCCTTTTTTATGCCAATTTAATCTTTTAATTTAGGAGGAAAACCATCTTCAGTCAAAACTTCAGTGATTTTTTCAAAGCTATATGTTGTACGAATATCAGCAATTTTGTTGGCAACATCTACATTGACGCTTGCATTAGGATCAAGTGACAATACAGATGCAGTGACACCTTTAGCACAACCCGAACAACTAATATTTTCAATAAATAATTTCATAATAACCTCTTGCGTTAGTTAACATCTATCACTGTCACGATTGAATATGTTCAATTTTATTCAGAATACTGCAGTTTGAAGTCGAATCATTAGAGCACATCTGACTCGCAGCCTTTAATTTTAAAATCATTGATTGCATCGAATGAATTTGTTCTGTCAAAAAATGGATATGTTGATCTGTAATTTTTTTCACATCAGCACTTTTTCTGTCAGGATTTTTCCAAAGCTCAACTAAACTTTTGATTTGATCGATCGAAAAACCAAGATCTTTAGCATGTTTAATAAAACTTAAAGTCGAAAGGTCTTGCTCTGTGTAAACACGATAACCGCTAGCGCTTCTGATCGGAACAGAAATGAGATCGATTTTTTCGTAATATCGAATCATTTTAGCAGTTAAGCCTGAACGTCGTGCTAATTCGCCAATATTCATGATCTTTCCTTTATTTTAAGCTGCTAATTTAATTTCAAAGTTTTGAGTCTTAAGGCATTCGCTAATACAAATACCGAAGAAAGTGCCATTGCGATTGCGGCTAAAACAGGTGAGAGCAGGATACCAGTCAAGGGGTAAAGTACGCCTGCAGCAATCGGAATCAGACAAATATTGTATAAAAAAGCCCAGAACAGATTTTGATGAATATTTCTAATGGTCATTTCGCTCAATTTGATGGCTTTAGATAAGTTATTCAAATTTGATGACATTAAAATAAGGTCAGCCGTTTCAATGGCGACATCTGTACCTGAACCTATCGCAATACCGACTTGAGCTTGCGCAAGTGCAGGAGCATCATTAATCCCATCACCAACAAAAGCAACATTTCCATATCGCGTTTGAAGGGTCTCAACGATGTTTAACTTTTCATGTGGTTTGACCTGTGCATAAACTGCATTGATATTGAGTTGATTCGCCACATATTGCGCTGCATTTTGATGATCGCCAGTAATCAAAGCAATGTGCTTGTCGTTCTTTTTAAGTTGAGCCATAACCTCGTAGGTTTCAGGTCTTAATTGATCCGTGATTAAAATAATTGATGCAAGCTCACCATCGATGGAGACCGCGATGGGTGTTTGAGCTTCATCTAGTAATCTTTGATGGTGAGAGAGTGCATGAGAAATCTTTGCATTTTCTCGAGTAATAAATTCTACAGATCCAATTTTAATATCCTGACCATTCAATTGTGCTTGAATGCCAAATCCTGAAATACTCTTAAATTCTGAAATTTCGATCATCTTTACATGATGATCGGATGCATATTGAACAATCGCTTTAGCAATTGGGTGCTCGGAATGATATTCAACGGATGCAACAGTTTGTAGAACCTGTTGATGTGTAAATGGTGCGAAAATCTCGATATGACTAATCGCAGGTTGCCCTATTGTTAATGTTCCAGTTTTATCAAATGCAAATGTTGAAATTTCTCGAAGTTTTTGAAGTGAAGTCGCATTTTTAAATAAAATTCCGTGTTCAGCAGCACGTCCCGTCGCAACCATTATCGACATCGGGGTTGCAAGTCCCATCGCACAAGGGCATGCAATAATCAAAACAGAAACGGCGTTAATCAAAGCATAGCTCAGATTAGGTTCAGGTCCAATCACCAGCCACGCGATGAAAGTAATCATCGAAATCAAGAGGATAACTGGAACAAACCATAAGGTGACTTTATCGACTAAAGATTGTATGGGGAGCTTTTGTGTCTGAGCATTTTGAACCAACTGAATAATTGAAGATAAAATGCTACTTTCAGAAGAATGTTTGGTTTCAATGACAAGAAATCCATTTTGATTGAGGGTTCCACCAACAACTTCTGAACCCATCAATTTGTGGATTGGAAAAGATTCTCCACTGATCATTGACTCATCTACAAAGCCTTCACCTGAAATAACCACGCCATCTACAGGAATTTTTTCACCAGGCCGAACTTCAACCTGCATACCGATTGTAATTTTATCAATCGATATATCTTTAGTCTGGAGGTCAGATACTCTAACTCGCGCTGTTTTAGGTTGTAAGCCAATCAGATGTTGAATCGCTGCAGAAGTTCGACCTTTAGCTCGTGCTTCTAGATATTTGCCTAACAAAATAAATGTAATAATGAGTGTTGCAGGCTCGTAATAGATATGTACTGACTGTTGTGGCAATAAACTTGGAAAGAACGTAGCAACAATAGAATATAAATAGGCAGCTCCTGATCCTAAACTCACCAAAGAATTCATGTCAGGATGTAAATTTATCAGTGACTTGATACCTTGTGTGAAAAAATGCCGTCCAGGTATAAAAATAACTAAAGTCGCAAGAATAAATTGGAATAACCAACTCTGATTTTGACTGATGTAAGTACTTATAAAATGATGAAATGAAGGCAAGAGGTGCGACCCCATTTCAATGATAAATATAGGTAAACTGAGTACAAGTGCGATAATAAAATGCTTGAGAATTTTTTTTGATTCAAGTTCGCGATCTGGAAGTGCTGTGATTGCTTTTTGTTCAAGTACAGCTTCAAACCCTGATCTTTCAATTCGCTCAATAACTTGATCAACAGGAACTTGATAAAGTAGATCAATGCGTGCTGTCTCAGTCGCCAAACTTACTTGTGCTGCTAATACACCAGGTATTTTTAGTAAAGAACGTTCAACTCGACTCACACATGCAGCACAAGTCATGCCTAAAATTTTTAATTTTATTGTTGCCCATTTTTTAGTGTTAAAACCTGTTTTATTTACGGCTTGAATGATTTGTTGATTTTGTACATCTGTTGTTAACTCAATTTGCGCTATTTCAGTGGCGAGATTCACACTGGCATTTTGAATACCTTCGACTTTTTTTAATGAGTTTTCAACTCGGCTTACACAAGCAGCACAGGTCATTCCTTCAATTTTGATTTGAATAGATTTAGTTGAAGTAGATGACATACTTAACTCCATATGCTGATTGAAATAAGGTCATGATCATTCTAAACCTTCCCATTGTGGTAAGGTCAATAAGATTTGTTTCTTGTTTCATCATTACTGATTGGAATCCAAATTAGGCGTATGTTCTTTCCTCACTTAAATTAAAAACAATATTCCAAAAATCCATTTAAATTGAATAAATTTTCTTAAATAAAAAATCATCAAAACAAATCAGAATAAAAAATAACCATCAAAAAGAATTATCGATATGATCTAAAGCATTCAATTCAATTGATTAACAATCTTCAAAATTTCAGATATTTATAAAAAATGGGTAATGATATGAATGATAAATTAAGTTTTGGTTTATTCGCGATTTTATTGAGTACTAATGCGCACAGCGCAGATTATAAATGGAAGATAAGAGGTGCGATTAGCAATATTGATCCCACATCTTCTCCAGGTAGTATTTTTAATCGAACAGCACCCGTCACAATAGATGATGCTTGGGGAGTCACTGGTACGATCTCTTATTTTTATACACCAAATATCGCATTTGATGTATTAGTCGGTTTGCCACCAGAGCATAAAATTAATGTTGCTGGTAATGAAGTCGCAAAAACAAAACATTTAGCTCCAATTTTCAGTGTGCAATATCACTTCTTACCCAATGAAAAGTTACAACCTTATGTGGGTCTGGGCTTAAATTACACCTATTTTTTTAATGACCGATTATATAGTGGTGATAAGTTCGATCTCTCAGATTCTTTTGGTTGGGCTGGTCAAATAGGCGTAGATTACCAATTGAACCCTCAATGGAGTGTTGGTACTGATATCCGATATGCGGATATCAAAACTGATGTAAAAGTAAATGGAGAAAAGGTAGGAAGTGTGGATGTAGATCCAACGGTGTATAGTTTAAATATCGGATATAGATTCTAAATATTAGGGTTTAAAAAAGGAGTCAATGCTAAGACTCCTTTTTTATAAATATTAACAACAACTTTCAATTAGCCGTAGATGATCCCAGTAACACCAGTTACGATCATATCAATGGCAATCGTACCGATAAGCAATGCAGCAACACGACCCACGATATCTACATATAAGTCGATATAATTAGAATATTTATGCTGTAAATTATCATGCAAATATTTCATTAATATCAAAAGACTACAGGTTAAGAATAAGGTCATAAAGATGACTGTGATCGTCTGCCATAAACTTAATTGAATGCCTGTAATCACAGATGCAGAAATCGTTCCTGGACCGATCATAAATGGCATGGCGATCGTACCAGCCAAATGGTTTGGTGCTCCACGCATGACCCCAATCGTATCAGCACCTTCAAATACATAACGATAACCAATCACCAAGAAAATGATCCCACCAAAAATTTGGAAAGATTCAAATCGTGCATGAAGTACATCATTAAAAAAAGCTTCACCTGTTTTAGCAAAAATGACAAAAACCACAAAGCTAATTAAACTACCTTGGATCAGCGCCATATTAAAAACTTTTGCATCTGAATTTCGAATAATCCCAAGCATATAAATGCTCATTAAAAAGGGATTAAGCAACGAAAAAAATAGAGCAAAGGCGTTTAGACTTTCTGACATGGTCATTTTCCTTGTTTAGATGAGCTACTACTAACTAAATGTCACGATCAGGAAATTGTGGACGTTTACCTGGACTGATGCGGTTAATATGAAGGTACATCATATGACGTTCATATTTGTCCAAAATGTCGTTAATCACTTGTTCTTTGTTGTAACCGACTAAATCATTACCTTGCGAACCTTCAAACAAGTAACTTTCTAAACGATAGTAATAACGCTTTGTTCGTTTAGCACGGGTACTAAAGTTAGGGGTGTCATAACGAACGGGCCAAATCTCATATACGAAATTTTCTTCTTCATTCAAGTGAATAATGAGGTCCAAATGATAAAGCTCAGCATTATCTTCAAGAGGCTTAGTATTCACATCGACTTTGACACCTTTGGATAAAAGTTCCTGTGCCACGGCATCCATTGCAGGTTTACACACATCATCTAACATTTTTAATGTTTGTTCATGGCTAGGATGCAGCATTACGCGACTGAGTCGCTTTTTCCAATTGAGAATATCCACATTGCCCACGACTGGCACGGCATTTAAGCTAGTACTGGCTTGTCTGAAATCTTCCAATCTCAAGGATTTGTATAAACCCGCCATCACAAAGAATATGACAAAGCTAAAAGGCAGACCCATGATGATGGTTGTGTTCTGTAAGGCAGTAATACCATTTGCCATCAGCATCGCCAAGGTGAGTAAACCAATGGCTATAGCCCAAAATACGCTGAGCCATCTTGGAGAGTCATGCTCGATATTGGTGAATTTTGTCGTGAAATTACCCAAAACAAGAGCGCCTGAGTCTGCAGAAGTAACGTAAAATAATAATCCTGTAATTGTTGCTATACCGGCTAAGAAGGTAAAACCAGGATATTGTGCAAGTAGGTCATAGAAACCATGCGCTGGATTTTCTAAAACGGTTGTTGCGAGTTGCGCATTGCCATCAAAAATTACATTGTGAAGCGCACTATTTCCAAAGATGGATAGCCAAGTCAGTGTAAATAGTAGAGGAATAATCAATGTACCAAATACAAATTCACGAATGGTACGACCACGAGAAATACGTGCTAAAAACAGACCGACAAATGGCGACCATGCAATCCACCAAGCCCAAAAGAAAAGCGTCCAACTGTTCATCCATTCTTTAGGTTGTTCGAATGGAAAACTCATTAAACTCAATTTCGGGAATTGACTGAGGTAATCACCTAAATTTTGGATTAAGCCTGCGAGTAAGAATTCTGTATTACCAATCAAAAGAATAAAGAGGAGTAACCCAATCGAGACATAGATATTGATTTCAGAAAGTACGCGAATCCCTTTATTCACACCTGCCGTTACTGAGATGACAGTAATAACCACTGCGATCCCGATTAGACCAGCTTGAATCCACAAATTTTCAGGTAGATTGAAGAGAACATGAAGACCATAATTGAGTTGTACGACACCAATACCACAGGTAGTCGCGATACCAAAAATTGTACCTAAGACGGCTGCTGTATCTACAGTATGACCTATAGGGCCGTTAATTTTTTTTCCAAAAATAGGGTAGAGAGCTGAACGGATCGTAAGGGGAAGGTTATAACGATAACTGAAGTAACCTAAGGCTACACCAACCAATGCATACATGCTCCAACCAGTTAAACCATAATGAAACAAGGTCCATACCATAGACTGACGTGCTGCTTCAAAGGTTTGTCCTTCGCCCACAGGTGGGTTCATGTAATGCGATAAAGGTTCAGCCACGGAAAAGAACATGAGATCAATACCAATACCCGCAGAAAAGAGCATTGCAGACCAACTCAATAAACTAAATTCAGGCTTAGAGTGTTTAGGTCCTAATTTAATTTCGCCATATCGAGAGCATGCGATAAATACAATAAAGACAAAATAGAGTGTCGCAGCCAACAGGTAATACCAACTAAAGGTTCTGCTTACCCAATTGAGGGTTTGTGTAATGACGTTATTAGCAGCTTCATTAAACAAAATTGTGGTGATCGAAAACAAAAGTATCAATGATGCTGATACATAGAACACGACCTTATTCAAACTATCCTGCGTTTGATCATTTTTGTTATGCATAAATCAGTGACCATTCAATGAGTAATGAAATGATCTACAGCGCAGTTCGATTTATATCCTGATAGAAGCTTGCTTGATCCACAATTACAAACTTTTGCAAATACAAAACAAACTGAGCTGTACATCATGGAAGTAATAGTACTATAATTTTTATTAATTGAACGTTCAATTAAAAAAACGTTTACTAATGTTACAGCGTTCTTATTGATAAACGCTGATTATAATCTCCTGTAGGTTTAGGTCATCTTATGCCAAAAGTTGGTATGCAACCCATTCGTCGTCAACAATTGATTGATGCCACTCTCTCCACTGTGAATGAGCTCGGTTTTGCTGATGCATCCATTCAACAGATCGCGCAAAGAGCAGGTGTCTCCACGGGCATTATTAGTCATTATTTTGGTGGCAAGAATGGATTGATTGAGGCAACCATGCGCTATTTACTACAGCAACTTGGAGAAAGTGTAAGGGATCTAAAATCAGAGGTTGGGCATTCTCCAGAAGATCGTTTAATGGCGATTGTTAAAGCGAATTTTGCAACTCCTCAGACCAATCAAGCCGCGATGAAAGTATGGCTCGCGTTTTGGGCTATTAGTTTGCATCAACCCGATCTACAACGATTACAGCAAGTGAATCACTGTCGGCTACATTCAAATTTAAAACATGAGTTTTTAAAACGTTTAAGCCCCATAAAAGCTGAACAAGCAGCCCAAGGGTTGGCCGCATTAATTGATGGGTTCTGGTTAAGGGGCGCATTAACAAGAAGTGAGATTGATACCGATCTTTCTATCCGTCTTTGCCATGCCTTTATCCAGCAGCAACTTACACAATAATTTTTAATATTTACTATATCTGAGGCTAATCGTATGAATAAATTCCCGTTACAACGTCCTTATATTCATGGACAATTCGTCGATGCTCAATCAGGTCAAACTTTTGATTCGATTAATCCAGCCACGGGTCAAGTTCTTGCGACCATTCAAGCATGTTCTCAACAGGATGTGGATCAAGCCATTCTATCTGCCCAACAAGGACAGAAAATTTGGGCAGAAATGACTTTTATGCAGCGTTCAAGAATTTTAAATAAAGCTGTAGCTATTTTACGTGAAAGAAATGATGAACTTGCCACCATTGAGTCCTTAGATAGTGGGAAAGCCTATAGTGAAACATCGACTGTAGATATTGTGACAGGTGCTGATGTACTCGAATACTACGCTGGAATTTTACCTGTACTCGAGGGTCAACAGATTCCTTTAAGAACAGATTCATTTGTCTATACACGCCGTGAACCTTTGGGAATTGTAGCTGGTATAGGAGCATGGAATTATCCAATTCAAATTGCTTTATGGAAGTCAGCACCTGCTTTGGCGGCGGGGAATGCAATGATTTTCAAAGCCAGCGAGATTACCCCATTAACAGCCTTTAAATTGGCAGAAATTTATACCGAAGCTGGAGTGCCAGATGGGGTATTCAATGTTGTAACAGGGGGCGGTGATATTGGTGCCTATTTAAGCCAGCATGTAGATATTGCGAAAATTTCATTTACTGGTGGTGTGAGCACTGGAAAAAAAGTGATGGCTCAAGCTGCTGAATCGAGTCTTAAAGAAGTCACGATGGAGTTGGGTGGGAAGTCACCATTAATTATTTGTGAAGATGCTGATTTAGACTTAGCTGCAGATATTGCAATGATGGCAAATTTCTATAGTTCTGGACAGGTATGTACGAATGGGACACGAGTGTTTATTCCAGAATCATTACAGCCAAAATTTGAAGAAAAGCTATTAGAACGTATTCCTTATATCCGCTTAGGTAATCCGCTCGATCCAGAAACAAATTTTGGACCAGTATCTAGCTTTGCGCATATGAATAAAATTTTGGCATTCATCGATTCTGCTAAAAGCGATGGAGCACGTTTAGTGTGTGGTGGTTCTAGAGCTACAGATGATCATTTAAAAAATGGTGCTTTTATACTGCCTACAATCTTCAGTGATTGTCGAGATGAGATGACCATTGTTCAAGAAGAAATCTTCGGTCCTGTGATGAGTATTTTGACATATACATCAGAAGAAGAAGTGATTCGTCGCGCTAATAATACTTCTTATGGATTGGCTGCTGGCGTGGTTACCCCTGATATTGTCAAAGCACATCGAATCATCCACCAAATTGAAGCAGGTATATGTTGGATCAATACGTGGGGTGAATCGCCAGCTGAAATGCCAGTCGGTGGCTATAAACATTCTGGTGTAGGAAGAGAGAATGGTTTAACGACTTTACAACACTACACGCAAATCAAATCGGTACAAGTGGAATTAAGTCCATTTCAATCTGTATTTAAAGCCTAAGGAGAACACTATGACATATGATTACATTATCATAGGTGCAGGTTCTGCTGGGAATGTACTTGCAGCGAGACTCACCGAAGATCCAGATATTAAAGTTCTGCTCCTTGAAGCGGGTGGTCCTGACTACCGTTTAGATTTTAGAACTCAAATGCCTGCTGCTTTGGCTTATCCTTTACAAGGTCGACGTTATAATTGGGCATATTTGACTGATCCAGAACCACATATGAATAACCGCCGTATGGAATGTGGACGTGGTAAAGGTTTAGGTGGTTCATCATTAATTAACGGTATGTGTTATATCCGTGGGAATGCCATGGATTTAGAGCAATGGTCTCAAATGAAAGGACTCAGTCATTGGCGCTATGCTGAATGTTTACCTTACTATAAAAAAGCAGAGTCTAGAGATATTGGTGCAAATGAATATCACGGTGATCAAGGCCCAGTAAGTGTTGCTACGCCAAAGTCAGACAATAATGAGTTATTTCATGCAATGGTTGAAGCGGGTGTGCAAGCTGGATATCCACGTACGGATGATTTAAATGGATACCAACAAGAAGGCTTTGGTCCAATGGATCGTACGGTGACACCTCAAGGCAGACGTTCCAGCACCGCTCGTGGCTATTTAGATATGGCTAAAGGTCGTCAGAATTTAACGATTATTACGCTTGCCACAACCAATCGAATCTTATTTGAAAAAAAACAAGCTATCGGTGTTGAGTACATTCTTGGTCAAGATGCAACTAATTTACGCAAGGTCTATGCTGAGCGAGAAGTATTGCTGTGCGCAGGTGCTATTGCATCACCTCAAATTTTACAGCGTTCAGGGGTAGGAGCTAAGTCATTATTAGAGTCACTGGATGTAAAGGTTGTGCAAGATTTACCGGGAGTGGGTGAAAATTTGCAAGATCATTTAGAAATGTATCTTCAATACCAATGTAAGAAGCCCATCAGTCTTTACCCTGCATTAAAATGGTATAATCAACCTAAAATTGGCGCTGAATGGCTGTTTTTGGGTAAAGGAATTGGTGCAAGCAATCAGTTTGAAGCAGGTGGATTCATCCGCTCTAGTGATGAGTTTGAGTGGCCGAATCTCCAGTATCACTTTTTACCAATTGCAATTAACTACAATGGTACCAATGCAATCAATGAACATGGTTTTCAAGCACATGTTGGATCTATGCGATCGCCGTCAAGAGGAAGAATTCGCTTAACCTCGAAAAATCCTTTTGATCATCCGAGCATTTTATTTAACTACATGAGCACTGAACAAGATTGGCGCGAATTCCGTGATGCAGTGAGAATTACACGAGAAATTATGCATCAGCCTGCACTAGATCAGTATCGAGGTAGAGAAATTAGTCCAGGTTCAGCATTAAAAACAGATCAGCAAATTGATGAATTTGTAAAAAATCATGCAGAAACAGCGTATCATCCTTCGTGTAGCTGTAAAATGGGTGAAGATGATTTATCTGTTGTAGATGGTTACGGTCATGTTCATGAAATAGATGGGTTGCGAGTGGTCGATGCTTCTATCATGCCGCTGATTATTACTGGTAACCTCAATGCAACGACGATCATGATGGCCGAGAAGATTGCAGATCACATTCGTAATCGACCTGCTTTAACCCCTTCAGATGCACCATTTTATCGTGCAGAAACTTCACCCTCATTTTCTTAATTATAAATTTTATGATGATTAAAACGACTCAAGCAGTGTTGTTGAGCACTGCTAGCTTTATTATTTTACCCAGTTATGCAAATTCTACGAATCAAGAAACAAATTCACCAATTCAATTTGATGGATATGTCACATTAACCTCCAAATACATTTCACGTGGTTTAACAAATGCACCAGAAAATGATGACCTCGCAATTCAAACAGGTCTAAACCTCAGTTATAACAACTTCTATGTCGGGTATTGGGGTTCTACACTAGGCTACTCTTATGCTGAACTTCAAGGTGATAAGCGCCGTAAAACTGATAAATTAGAGCACGACTTTATTGTCGGCTACAGTTTTGATACTGGTAGGACAAATTGGAATATTTGGAATGCCACTTATTTCTATCCGAACGCGTCAAATACAACTTCCAATGAAATGGGGATAACTGCCACACACCAATTCAATGATAAAAACTCTTTATCAACCAGTTTATCTGCATATTCATATGATGTCGTGTATGCAAACCAAGGGGATACTTATCTAAACGTAATATATACCCACCAACTCAATGATAAATTATCTGCTACAGCAAGTGCTGCAGCGAGCTATTTTAATGATAATGGGAAATATGAAGGTCTAGAGCTCGGTGATACAAAACGAGAATTTGCTTATCGCTTCTCATCTATCGGGCTAGATTATGCCTTGACACCAGAACTCGGATTGAGTGGACAATATATTTTTGGTGGTAAGAACCGCTATAACGAAAAACAGAAGAATTTAGGTGTTGTGGCTTTCACCTATAGTTTCTAATTTAAGAAAATCTTCAAATGCTTAGGCTTAAATTTTGAATACCAAAATAGCCTAAGCAAAAGTGTAATTTTTAAATTAGACTCATCAATAAATAAAATATCGGCATATCAAAGATTATTAGTAAAAAAACTTATCAACTTATTATTTATTTAATGAGTGATAGAAGTAAGGATTGACCAAAAATAGTTCATGGATATGACGATGAGAGTAAAATTTTACGCAATTTTTTTTCAAGAATTTATTTAGAAATAGTTCTTGTGAAAAAAGTTCACTAAGATTTTTTGATGTTACATAGATGACTATGCTCAAGTATTAACTGATTTCAGCCAAATTCATAAATCAACTAGATATCCTATAATTTATAATTCATGAAGGACAATGGACTGAAAAAATAGAACTATGAATGTTCATATTATACATGAGGTTAGAATTTGATTCTCTCCAATATTAAAATAGGGCTTTTGATTTCTATCTTAAGAGATAAACAACTAAACGTCTAATCTCATTTATTAAGTTTTAATATTTTGAAGAATTTTGTTCTCATCATTAACGGCGCTATCGGAAAAATAGCAAAGATTTATGAAGAATATTTTTAATTGTTTTTATTTTATTGCTGTCATCAATATTACAAATATACCTTAGACAAATATCTCCCTAAAATCATTGAACTTATTTCGCTTTTTGAGCCAGTATTAAGAATGCTTTTAACCTGAGTGAGCTGGCTTATCTATGAGTAAAATCTCTAATTTAGATATCAAATTGTACTAAAATTAGTACGAGTCACTCAAAGAAAGCAAAAAAATTAAAATTTCAGCATTAAAATTCAGAGCTTTAAATGCTAAAGCTCTGAATTTAATAAGTTAACGTGTAATTTTCCACGTTTGATATGAATTATTGCTTTGACATCCAATCATTTGTAGGCGTGCCATACTATTTGCACCATCAGAGGCATCAAGGCATAGACCTGTTTTTAAGTTGATATATTGGCTTGTATGGGGGCTATACATCCATCGTTGACTACTATCATTATTGCACGGCGCAACTTTAACAAAATTATCTTTATCATCGCCCATCAAACACGCATCCCGATGAGTTAAATATAAGCGATGGGTGTGATCCGTACTCAGACGTTGATTACCGTTGTTGAGATCACATGAATACAATCCCATTTGTTGACCACCATTCAAGCTATCTGCACAAAAACCTCGTGCACCATTTTTCAAAATGAAAGGTTTTTGCTGGGTATAATTGGCATTATTCACAGTAGAAATACAAGTATAATCATCCGTGCAATGCGCTGATGCCACTTGTACACAGTTTCCATAAGTTTTAGTCGTTTGTGATTTAGACTTGATTGAAGAATTTGCTATTGCAGGATAGGTCGCAGAAACAGATGTATGAACATCAGCACAGCTGTTATAGCCATAAATGCCATTGGCTTGTTTGTGTTGTCTGAAATTTTCGGTAAATGTAGTTAGGCTGTCAAAACCACCCCAAGATTGTGGCACATTGATTTTTGCAATTTCAAGTTGTTTACCAGTACTCATGTCTTTAACAAAGGTTGAGACTGTACTGTCATTATTTTTCACTATCTTAAAATTATATTTCGTTCCTTCCTTCCATTCATAAGGTAAGTCACATTGAACGCCATCACCTTCGTGATCGAATTGTCTGCAATACGCAGGGTATCCTGTTTTCCAAGATGTCGCTTTCCAGATTGAGAAATTTAAATATTTCTGATCATTGCTTCGTTGTTGCAATCCAACATAGCCACCATCTCCATGCTTGATAGAAAATTGATTGGCCCAAAATGTATTACCATCATTTCCTGGCTCATTGGTAATGATGATTTGATTTTCAAGTATTGCAAAGCCGTTAGCAGGAATATTGTTCCAATGGTAGTCAGTAGAAACCATTCCGCCTGCAACCACGGCATACGTATTCGAAACTCCAAGTAACAGAGAAGTACTTAAAGTGGTACGAATAATAAGATTGATTAAATTCATTGTTATATGCTCATATGATTATAAAAATTAAGACATAGATTCTTTAGTTTTACTTATGATTCTACAGTGATGAATACAATTTAGAATCACTATAAATAAATTTTATTTAAGTTTAACTAAACATTAAACATTTTGAAATGTTATAACATAACAATTATGATTTAGTTACATCAAAAATCAAGATCATTCATTGATTGCAATAAGCGATCAAATGATGTGGTTGAACATGAAAACGAGTAACTCACCATAAATATTGATTCTTCACAACCGTATAAATTACCTGTCACTGTGCTATCTGGATTTCTTGGTGCAGGAAAAACCACACTTTTAAATCATATTTTAAATAATAGAGAAGGAAAACGTGTCGCAGTAATTGTGAACGATATGTCAGAAGTCAATATTGATGCTGCTTTAGTCAGAGAAGGTGGGTCGGAATTATCACGAACGGAAGAAAAACTCGTTGAAATGAGTAATGGATGTATTTGCTGTACTTTGAGAGAAGATTTATTAGTAGAAGTAAGACGATTAGCGGAAGAGAAAAAATTTGATCAACTCGTCATTGAATCTACCGGAATATCAGAGCCTCTACCTGTAGCCGAAACATTTACGTTTGAAGATGAAGACGGCGTATCTCTAAATGAGTACGCTCGTTTAGATACCATGGTGACCGTAGTCGATGCATTCAATTTTTTACGTGATTATCGTTCATATGATCTTCTTCATGATCGTGGCGAATCACTTGGAGAATTTGACCAACGTACTGTTGTGGATTTACTGATAGATCAAATCGAATTTTGTGATGTTATTATTCTAAACAAAACTGATTTAATCGATGAGCATCAGAAGTCCCAGCTTTATGCGATTCTCAAAAAGCTTAACCCTAGAGCAAAAATTGAGTCATCTACATTTGGTCAGGTTGAACTCGATAAAATACTCAACACACAGCTTTTTAATTTTGATGAAGCCTCACAAGCACCTGGTTGGTTAAAAGAGTTGAGAGGAGAGCATAAGCCTGAAACTGAAGAATATGGAATCGAAAGTTTCGTATATAGAGCAAGAAGACCCTTTCACCCACAACGTTTTTACAATTTTATTCATTCAGAATGGAAAGGTGTTATACGCTCAAAAGGATTTTTTTGGCTTGCTGCGGAACCAACAATGGCTATGGCTTGGTCACAAGCTGGAGGTATGGCTCGGCATGGTCAAGCAGGATATTGGTGGGCTTCGGTACCACAAGAGGAATGGCCACAAGATACGCAATCTATTCAGGAAATTGAATCGAGTTGGCATCCAGAAACGGGTGATGCTAGACAGGAAATTGTTTTAATTGGACAAGAGATGGATAAAGAGCAATTAATCCAAAATTTTGATCAATGTTTACTTACTGATTCGGAGATGAGTTTAGGACCAATCGTTTGGTGTAATTTCTTTAATCCATTTGAAGCTGAAAAAGAATTACTCGCCTAAATTGAGCAAGGAATTCCTTAACAAATTAAGAGTAATCTGAGTTCTCCTGCATTTTCTTTTGGAGCACGGTGAACACAAGGAAGTACTTTCTGATCAGGATGATCTACAGCCAAACGCCAGAGATGACCAATTCCTAAATTTAAAGGTGTTGCACCATTTTTAGGTTGATAGTGAAGATCCATATAGGTCTCTTCAAGAAAATCCTCAAACTCATGGTCTTCGCCATCAAACAATGATTTAATTTTTTGACGGATTTCTGGAATATGAATTTTTTGTTCAACCTCATCATTGGAAATGATATCGCTAGCCGCCCCGTAATAGGTACATAGATATGTATCCGTTGCTAATGGCGATCGATCTACATGAAAAGAATATACATCAGTGCTGATAAAATCCAATTCTTCATCACGCTGATATTCTTTGACTAAGTTTAAAGACGGCGATGCACCCAATTCGGTGAGCAACATTATATCATTAATAATAACGTCTCTCGCTTTGCTTGCAGAGTCTGAAAGTTTGAGTTGCTCTAATTGTGCGATGGAAATTTCAGTAATATCTTCTATGAGTGTAAGTTTTTCAACGATTTCTTTGAAATTGTAATCTAAATGCCTATACCAACATAAAGCATTGACAGGGTCTTCAAAAACTTCATTCGCTAATGCTTGGAAAGTATTCACCAATTTGGCTTGAGGATATGAGTGAATGAGTTCGAGCATATGATCTAAAACTTTTTAAAAACATATTATAGCTTTTAGCTCTAGACTTGATAAGACTGGATTTAGATGATTGATCGTTGTCCTATGTAGTAGGAGAGTGGGGCTTCCACCCATAACTACACGCTGTCAACAAAACGATAGATACTCATTAAGGCTATTCTACGATTGGGTCTAAAAGATTAAACATAGCGTGAGTTTTTTTGTTGGCTACAATTTCTGTTTAGCTTTTTGACGGAGAACATACAAATATAAGCTTTCTACTTTTTCACGTGCCCATGGTGTAGTCCGTAGGAATCGTAAAGATGATTTAACACTTGGGTCGATGCAAAAACAACGAATTTCAATTTTACGACTTAATCCTTCAAAGCCTCCGTAGTAATCCAATAACTCATCTAAAATGTCAGCAAGTTTTTTGCCATGTAAAGGGTCATTGGAAGTGTTCATAGTAGATCAACTGAATTGTGTAAGATGAGCATTATAACCTGAGCTAGTTAAAAATTGAGAGCATTGCTTTCTATGCGCAATTAATCATTCAAAATTACAGATTGTGTTTTAGTTTTTTTAATTTTTCAAATTGAATTCTAATCATTAGTTGTTTTATGTCATGTAACAAGACGATAGGTAGTATTGGTGTGCTGTTTAAGATATCCTATTTAACATAATATACATTATGCGAAATTGTGACGAATCAATCTCTGGTCAATCGACAAATCAATATTTCATGTGTATACATATGCTTAGTCAATTTTAAAGAAAAACGATTATGGATAATCAAAAAAGAATTCATGCTTTCACGGATGATATATTAGGTACAAGTGATGCGATTGAGCTCTCAAACAGAATTCAATCTAAAGACATCTCAATTGATGAAGTTTTAAGAGCTACGATTGAACGCGCAAAATTCGTAAATCCTCTGCTAAATGCAATTGAATTCGAAAACTTCGAACAAATACTTAAATCGCCTACTTTTAAACCAAATCAGATTTTTTCTGCAATCCCTACATTTATTAAGGATAATTTGGATCTAATTGGTTTTCCTACGCAACAAGGATCAACATCGTTCAAATCCAAGGAAAAGATCAAAAACTCTAAAATTACTCAACAAATGTTAGATACAGGCTTAATTGCACTGGGTAAATCCAAAATGCCTGAATTTGGCTTAAATGCTTCAACAGAATTTAAGTCTGGGGATTACACACGCAATCCTTGGCATACTGATTATTCGTGTGGAGCTTCTTCAGGTGGAGCTGCGGCACTCGTTGCATCAGGCGTAGTACCAATTGCACATGCTAATGATGGTGGTGGTTCGATACGAATTCCTGCAGCAAATTGCGGTTTAGTTGGTTTAAAGCCGACACGTGGTCGTTGGTATCCAAATGAAGGTTCGCAGTATTTACCAATTGACCTTGTTTCAGATGGTGTTTTAACACGTTCTGTGCGGGATACCGCCTTTTTCTTTACTGAAATGGAAAAACAATATAAGCCAAAAAAATTACCCGAAATGGGCTTAATCCAGCATCCATCCAACAAACCTTTAAGGATTGGCCTTGTTTATGATTCATTACAAACCAATACTGATGCTGAGACCCGTCAAACTGTTGAGTCTACTGCTCAATTACTCAGGAATTTAGGTCATCATATTGAAGAATTTTCACTTCCTATTCCAGATTCGTTTGTAGATGATTTCAGCCACTATTGGGGTTTTTTATCATATATGATTCAACAGTTTGGAAAACCGCTACTTGGCAAAGATTTTAACGTGAATGAGTTAGATCATCTAACAGTTGGGCTTGCAAACTTGTACAAGAAAAATTTCTATAAAACCCCTTTATTTCTGTACCGTTTAAAGCAAATCCAGCGCATCTATCAACAAATCTTCCAACAATATGATGTCATCCTTTCGCCAGTTTTAGCGCATGTTTCGCCTCAAATTGGATATCTTTCACCTCAACTCGAATTTGATGTTTTATTTGAGCATTTAAGGAATTATGTAGCATTCACACCTATTCAAAATATCGCAGGTGCTCCAGCGATATCATTGCCGATGGGTATGACCAAATTAGATTCAAGACCGATAGGTATTCAGCTTTCTGCTGATTTGGGACAAGAACGTTTACTGATAGATCTCGCTTATCAGCTTGAACAGATACAACCTTTTAAAAAAATATTCGATTAAATTCATACGCTAAGGATCATTAATCAAATTCTTGATGATCCTTATCAACAATACTCAGTGCTTGTTTATCACTTTTTATGCATAATATATATATAAATGTGATTTAGAGATTTGTATGGATTTAACGAAGCATTCTGTGGAACGAATCATCCCAGCTTGGAAATGGTTAAAAAAATACAATACTCAAGATTTTAAATCTGATTTTCTTGCATCTGTGATCGTGCTTGCAATGCTTGTACCACAAGGCATGGCATATGCCATGATTGCAGGCTTACCTCCAATTATGGGGTTATATGCCAGTATTATCCCTATGATTGCTTATGCATTGATTGGAGGGAGTACTACCCTTTCAATTGGTCCAGTTGCATTAATCTCCATGATGACTTTTGCTACATTACAGCCATTATATGAAGTGGGTTCACCAGTCTATATTCAAGCTGCCTATTTGCTAGCAGTAATGGTTGGCATAATTTCATTTTTATTGGGGCTATTTAGATTTGGTTTTTTGATTCGTCTCATTAGCCATCCTGTGATTAAGAGTTTTATCATTGCTTCAGCTGTCTTAATTGCATTAGGTCAAATAAAATTTATTCTTAATATTCCATTGCAATCCAGTAATTTAATCGAATTTTTTACGAGTTTGGCTCAATACATTTCTTTATATGATTTGGCCAGCTTATCTTTGGGTTTAGCTTCAATTTTAGCGCTCATTTATTTACCACAATTACTTAAAATTCCAGCATTTTCAAATCATCAAAAATTAATGCAATTTGTACAAAAAGCATTACCGTTATGCTTAGTGCTATTTTCAATCTTACTGGTTCAATCCTTTGATTTAACTGCCTATGGAATTAAAACAGTAGGTGAAATTCCAAGTGGATTACCCCCTATTCAAATGCCGTACTGGACATGGGACATGGTGAAAATACTGCTTCCTGGTGCAGCAATGATCGCTATGGTGAGTTTCGTTGAATCTATTTCGATCGCGCAAGCTACGGCTTTTCAATCACGTAGCAATTTGAACAGTAATCAAGAGCTTGTTGCGCTCGGTGTTGCAAATTTTGGCGCTGGAATCAGTGGCGCATTTCCTGTCACTGGTAGCTTATCACGTACAGTGGTCAATGCTGATGCTGGTGCTAAAACACCTATGGCTGGGGTTTTATCCTCGCTACTTATTATTGTGGTCAGTCTATATTTTACAAGCCTATTTGAATATTTACCTTTAGGAGTATTGGCTGCAACAATCATTGTGTCGATATGGAAACTTGTTGAAATTAAACCTTTTATAGCGGCTTGGAAATATTCTAAAGCAGATGGTTTAGCAATGGCACTCACATTTTTAGGAGTGCTGTGTGTAGATATTACGACAGGCTTAATGGTGGGTATTATTTCAACATTTGTGTTGCTGTTATGGAGAATTAGCCGTCCACATATTGCAGTGATTGGTCTCATTGAAGGCACGCAGCATTTTAGAAATATTTCAAGGCACCAAGTCATTACCAGTAAAAGGCTCGTTTCGGTGAGAATTGATGAAAATTTGAGTTTTCTCAATGCAAACACCCTGAAGGAATTTATTATTTCAGAAGTTAGCCAACATGATGAGCTTCAACATGTTGTCATTAACTGTTCCAGTATCAGTAATATTGACTACTCAGCTTTAGAGACTCTTGAGGAAATGAATTCTGAGTTATCTAAACTCAATATTCAACTACACTTAAGCGAAGTCAAAGGTCCTGTTATGGATCGCTTAAATTCAACCAACTGGATACAACATCTGACAGGTAAAATATACCTCACTCATTTCCAAGCAGTATATGAATTAGACCCGCATTTCAGCGAAAATAAATCATCTTTTGCATAAGAATTTGATATTCTTAAATAAGAATTATCAAAAAAAATCCAGTGATTTGATTCACTTAATTTTTATTATGAATAAGTTTTATATTTAAAATCATTTTTAAGTATAGAATACCCGACTTATTTATCCGATTTTAAGCCAGACTCGGCATTATTAGGTTCAGTTATGTTCACTGCTCTAGCACGTTTGAGTTTAGTCACCAAAATCCTTATCGCCATTATTCTGGGCGTTTTGGTGGCTATATTTTTCCCTCAAGTTGCACCACAATTAAGCTTGCTGGGTGATTTATTTATTAAAGCCCTTAAATCTGTTGCACCAATCCTAGTTTTTGTTTTGGTCCTTTCTTCGATTGCAAACTTTAAAGTTGGTGATAGCAGCAGTGCGAAAATCAAACCCATTATGATGATGTATGCCGTAGGTATGTTTTTATCTGCGTTAACTGCTGTCATTGTGAGTAATTTATTTCCAAGCACTCTTTTCTTAGATGTCGCTGCGCAAGCTGATTTACAGCCACCTGGCAGCTTGACTGAAATTCTTAAAAATTTATTACTCAGTTTTGTTGCGAATCCTATCGTTGCATTAAGTGAAGCAAACTTTATTGGGATTTTGGGTTGGGCTGTTGCACTTGGTATAGCATTTCGTCATGCCACAGACACCACAAAACAGTGTCTGACGGATGCTGCGAATGCCGTGAATCACGTGATTCGTCTTGTCATCAGTTTTGCACCTTTCGGTATTTTTGGACTTGTTGCGGTTACTTTTGCAGATGCAGGTCTTAAAACCTTAGCAAGTTATGCACAATTATTATCTGTTCTATTAGGGACTATGTTCTTTGTTGCACTTGTAATTAATCCAATTATGGTGGCATTTGTTACGCGTTCAAATCCTTATCCATTGGTTATTCAATGTCTACGTGAAAGTGGGATCACCGCATTTTTCACCCGTAGTTCAGCAGCAAATATTCCGGTGAACTTGGATCTTGCCAAGCGTTTGGGAGTGAATGAATCGACAGCGAGTGTAGCAATCCCGTTGGGAGCTGCAATTAATATGGCGGGCGCATCAGTAACGATTACTGTATTAACATTAGCAGCGGTGAATACACTTGGTATTTCCGTTGACTTTACTACAATGCTTGTTCTTTCTGTTGTGGCTACTGTTTCTGCCTGCGGTGCTTCAGGTGTAGCGGGTGGTTCACTGTTATTGATTCCTGTCGCTTGTGGCTTATTCAATATTTCACCAGATGTGGCTATGCAAGTTGTAGCCATCGGTATGGTGATCAGTGTTCTACAAGATTCAACTGAAACAGCCCTCAACTCATCTACAGATGTATTGTTTACTGCTGCGGTTGATCGCGCTCCTTCAAAATAATATATTCATGGCATAAACTTTTAGAATGAAAGATATGCCATTTCAATTCCTTCCAAACTGGGTACAATTTGGGGCTTTCATGCTTGCGGTAAATGCAGGCATGATCAACGTTTTGGGTCTCATTTCTCTATTACATCAGTCAGTTTCACATATGACAGGCAATGCAAGTCTGCTTGCGATCGGTATTATTGACCATGATTTCAAAGCTGTATTTTTTCTGATTCTTATTATCCTGAGTTATGTTTTAGGCTCTAGTTTTAGCGGTCTGATATTGGGGAATAGTCAATTTAAACTCGGACGCAGATATGGTCTACCATTGAGTTTAGTGACTTTTTTTATTCTGCTCTGTTGGGTATTTATTCCCTATTATCCTCGTTATGCACTGCTATGGGCATGTTGTGCGATGGGTGTACAAAATGCCATGGTAAGTCATTATAAAGGTGCGATTATTCGCACGACTCACCTTTCTGGTGTCTTAACCGATCTTGGTCTAGCATTTGGATATTTTGTAAGAGGTCTTACAACGGAATCCAGAAAAGTTATTTTGCATTTAGTGATTTTATTTGGTTTTATTATTGGCAGTACTGTTGCGGCATTCAGCTATCCTTATTTACAATTAGAAGCGTTTTTAATTCCTGCAGGTTTAAGTTTTTTACTGACCCTGATCTATTGGATTTTATATTTCCGTCATTGTTATTTTCAAAAATCGTAGTTGGTATTACTCATGGTAAAAAATGCCTTGCAAGCACAATTGCTCAAAGCTGGTTTAGTCGATCAAAAAAAGGCTAAAAAACTTTCTAAACAAGCTGTGCATGAGCAACGCACGGGTCAAAGCAATGAAGCTGAGATTAAAGCTAAGATTGAACAAGATTTAAAGCAAAAATTAGAAAAAGATCAGAGTCTTAATCTTGAAATCAAACGCCAGCAAGATGAAAAAGCATTACGTGCAGCAGTAGTGCAAATGATTGGTCAGCATAAAATCAAAGATATTGATGGTGAAATCAGCTACCAGTTCGTTGATGAAAATAAAATTAAGAAAATTTATATTAATCAACAAGTTTACAATGCACTCGTGGCAGGTACATTAGTTATCGCCAAAGATCAAACAGGTTATGCTGTTCTACCAAGAGCGTTATCTGAGCGGATTAATGAAAAAGTCGAAGGATTTATTATTGTGAATAATGCTGAGAAAAATGAGGCTATTACAGATGAGGAAGATCCATATGCAGCTTATGTTATTCCAGATGATTTAATGTGGTGAATTCCTCAAAAGCCTAATTTATTAGGCTTTTTTTACGCTTGATGTGTGATTCAGATTGCGGTGTAGCGGGTATAAATTCATGATTAAGATGCTTTAGGTCATATTGCTGCGTCCAACCATCACGAGAAGACTCTATCAATTTTCTGCGCTCGTCTTTTATTCTCTGATTTGATTTTTTTCAATCGATGTTGTTTTGGAGAGCTTAAAAAAAATAATGGATTGATTTTCTCATATTATTTTTTCATTTTCAAAATGCTGAAAATGAACAAGCTCAATAATGCTTCTTTCAGGACCTTTCGTGTAGGTTAAGAATACAGTGAGATTGAGAATGAAAAAAAATCTGGTTACAAGATAAGCTTTATAATTTAAAAATGTAATGACGATAATCTAGGAAATTTTATAGTGTGACTTAATTCACATTAATTTTATTTAAAATAGAAGTTCATAAAATTTATTTCAAGTAATTAATTTAATCTATTCTGTTTGATAAACGTTAACTCTAATAAATTTAATAACTTAAACCATTAAGCTAATACCAATTCATTTAGAGGTGATCAAGTTGGACAGATTAAATTTTGTAACTCAAATCCAAGAATGGTCAGATCAATTTCCTTGGTTAGAGATGTTGACCTCTCTGAGCATTCTTATTCTCATTGCATTTATCGCAAATTTTATTGCTAAACAAGTGGTCGTCCGTGGTATTCGCAAAATTATTAGCAAACTACGTTTTAGTTATAGTGATGTCTTAGCGGAACATAGCGTTATTCGAAGAATTGCAAACATTGTCCCAGCATTGGTGATTATGAATGGAATTGTGACGGTTCCTCACCTGTCTGAAAAAGTCATTACATTGATTCAGATGTTTGCACAAGCCTTCATTTTCTTAACCATTGCCTTGGCAATTAGTCAGCTTCTCACCATTTTTAATATTATTTATCAACGTAATCCTAAATCTCACAATAAGCCAATTAAGGGTTATTTACAGTTAGTTAAACTCATTATTTTTGTTGTTTGTGCACTGATGGTCATAGGAACATTTCTTAAAAAAGATGTTTTCACGCTATTGGCAGGTTTCGGGGCAATGGCAGCAGTGCTCATGCTGGTTTTCCAAAATACAATTCTATCTCTAGTGGCTTCAGTTCAAATCTCTTCATATGACATGGTTCGGATTGGTGATTGGATTGAAATGCCAACCTTAAATGCGGATGGCGATGTCATTGATATGTCATTACATACGGTGACCGTACAAAACTTTGATAAGACCTATACCACTATTCCGACCAATCGTTTGGTGACAGATACTTTTAAGAACTGGCGAGGTATGCAAGAGCAAGGTGTTCGTCGTATTAAACGTGCACTCTATATCGATCAAAATAGTGTTCACTTCTTATCTGCAATGGAATACAGCAAACTTAAAGAATTTCTGATTTTAGAAAAATATCTGGATGAGAAACAAACTGAGTTAAAAAACTTTAATCAGCAATATGCAAATAATGGGGTCAATAACCAACGTCGTTTAACCAATTTAGGAACATTCCGCGCATATATTGAATACTATTTAAAAAATCATCCAGGTATTGCACAAAATCAGTCCTTAATCGTTCGTCAATTACAACCGACAGGTGAAGGTTTGCCTATAGAAATTTATGCTTTTACAAATACGACAGCTTGGGTGGCTTATGAGGCGATCCAATCCGATATTTTTGATCATCTTTTGGCGATTCTTCCTGAGTTTGGATTAAAAATATTCCAGATTCCTTCTGGGAATGATTTCAAGATTCCTCAAGACACAGTAAACTGAGTTTTGATTAGATGAATTAAGATTAGTCGTATGCTGCAGTGGTTTGAAAGACTCGTTGATCCATATCCATCCAAAGATTTAAATCAGCCCTTGCCGAAGAAATTTTTTCCATTTGTTTGGCAAGCAGCATCAGGAGTTAAGCGCTATCTCTTGGTGTTGGTGTTATTTACTGCAGCAACAGCTTCATTTGAAGCTATTTTCTTCTCTCAAATTGGTCATTTAGTTGATTGGTTGTCCGCATCGACGCCTCAAAATTTTCTCGAAAATAACCAAACAAATCTGATGATTTTGTCTGGTTTTCTACTTGCTAATATTTTCTTTGCAAGTTTGCAATCAATCATAAGGCATCAGATTTTATTCAGTAGCTTTCCAATGCGCTTGCGTTGGCGTTTTCACAACTTATTACTTCTTCAAGGTTTAGACTTTTTTCACAATGATTTTGCAGGTCGATTGTCAGCTAAAGTCATGCAAACTTCACTTGCAGTTCGTGAATTTTGGGTAATTTTGGGGGATATCGTTACTTATGTGGTGATTTATTTTATTACCATCAGTGTGGTTTTAGGAAACGTCTCCCCTCTTCTCCTTATTCCCCTGATGGCATGGTTGATTTTATTCATTGGCGCGGCATCCTTCTTTATCCCGCGACTTGGAAAAATTTCAAAAAAGCAGGCTGATGCACGCGCGGTGATGACTGGTCGTGTGACTGATGCTTATACAAATATACAAACAGTAAAATTGTTTGCACATGCTGGTCGTGAAAGCCAATATGCCAAAGAGTCTATGCAACTTTTTATGAAGACGGTGTATACCCAGATGCGTCTGGGAACTGCTTATGAAATTAGCATTAATCTACTGACCGCAATTTTATTCTTTGGCGTTTTAGGTACAGCAGTTTGGCTTTGGTTTATTGGTGAAGCAAACATCGGTGTGATCGCCGCAACGACAGCCATGATTTTAAAGCTGAATAGTATGGCTTCTTTTATGATGTGGCAAACTTCAGCCTTATTTGAAAATATTGGTACCATCCAAGATGGGATGACCACGCTAGCCAAACCAATAGCAATTCAAGACAAAGAAGCTGCACTGCCACTCGAGGTACGCTCTGGTGCGATTAAATTTGATAATGTGAGCTTTGCATATAATCAAAAAAATGTTATTAATCACTTGAATTTAGAAATTAAACCGGGTGAAAAAATTGGAATTGTCGGTCGGTCTGGTGCTGGAAAATCGACACTGATCCAACTACTACTTCATTTTTATCAAACCCAACAAGGTAAAATTTATATCGATGGCCAAGCGATTGATGAAGTCACCCAAGATAGTTTAAGAAAAAACATTGCTCTCGTGACGCAGGATACTTCTTTGCTGCATCGAAGTGTTGCTGAGAATATTAAATATGGTCGACCTGAAGCGACTGATGAAGAAATGTATGAAGCTGTCCGTAAAGCTCGAGCAGAAGAGTTTATTCCACAGCTTACAGATCTACGTGGTCAGACAGGATATGACGCTTATGTAGGTGAGCGTGGTGTAAAATTATCTGGTGGGCAAAGACAGCGTATAGCAATTGCACGGGTATTCCTAAAAGATGCTCCAATTTTGATTTTAGATGAAGCAACCAGCGCACTCGATTCAGAAGTGGAGGCTGCGATTCAGGCAAGCCTTGATGACCTGATGGAAGGTAAAACGGTAATTGCAATTGCACACCGCCTTTCAACAATCGCTCAAATGGATCGATTAATTGTTTTGGATCAAGGAAATATCGTAGAACAAGGATCTCACGATGAGCTGATTCAACAGAATGGAATTTATGCCCAACTTTGGCAACGCCAAACGGGTGGATTTTTAGTTGAACAAAAAGTGAAAGACAAGGAATTAGACGAAGATGCTTTATCTTGATGATTTAAAAGTGGGTGATCAGTTTAAAAGTCGTGAATATGAGTTAACACTCGAAGAAATTAAAGAATTTGCACAAAAATATGACCCTCAAGTCTTTCATACTGATGAAGAGGCTGCAAAAGATCATCCTATTTTTCAAGGTATCGCAGCCAGTGGTTGGCAAACTTCAGCCATTACCATGCGTCTCTGGACTGAATGTTTTCCAATTGCCAAGGGGCTTATCGGTTCAGAGTCAAGCTTAAGATGGCCAAAACCAGCTCGTGCAGGTGATCGTTTGCATGTGGAAGTTGAAATTGTTGCTATCAATCCTTCTAAAACAAAGCTAGATCGCGGAATTGTGAGCTATGTCACACAAACAAAAAATCAGCATGGTGATGTTTTGTTGATTTCAACCACAAAAATTGTCGTTTTTAAGGCTTAAACATTGGTTTCACACTAGATTTGTCCGACAAAATTGGTATTTTCTATCTGGAATTTATGTCAGTATTATTTTCACCAAAAATTATGAAAAAAATTGTGTAAAGCAATGAATCGCACATGAAAACAGTTTCAGTTCGCCCAGATTTAGGCATTCCAGGTGTTTACGGACTCTTACTTTTAGATGTTGTTTCTCGTTGGGGTTATAGTGCTGAGTCGCTATTCGCTCCCTTTGGATTCACCAACGAGCAACTTGCCGATCCTGAATTTAGAATTCCACTCCATGTAGCGAATGAGATGATTATTCTCGCGCGCAAAATGACAGGTGAAAGTTCTCTTGGTTATCATCTTGGTAACCAAATGCGGATTTCTATCCATGGTTTTATTGGCTATGCCATTATGACCTCGAATGAGATTACTGATGCACTTATTTTAGCCAACCGCTTTATACAACTGCGTATGCCTTTTCTGCAATTTCATTTTTCGACATTTACAGAACAAGTTTCTTTGCAGTTACAATGTGATATTGATCTTGAACCGCTGAGAACTGAAATTGTCATGGCTTTGACTTTTGGTGTCATTACCATGGCAAAAGCACTGACAGGCATAAATGATTTGTATGGCGAAATTAATTTCGACTTTCCTAAACCTGAAGGCTTTGACAAATACATCAGTCGTCTACACCCTAAAACGATTATTCATTTTGACCAGACTCATTTTCTTGCCAGTTTCGATAAAAGTTATTTAGGCTTGAAGATGGTTAACGCAGATCCGATTGCCAGTCAAATTGCAATTAATCAGTGTGAAGCAGAACTATCAGAGCTTGGAGAACGCCGTCGAATTTCAATGCGTGTTCGCGATATTTTGACACATTCTGAACAGCACTATTTAAGTATTGAAAATGTGGCAGATCGCCTGCATATGTCTGATCGTACACTGAAACGTCAGTTGGCTGCAGAAGGAACTTCTTTTTCAACCTTAGTGGATGAAGTTCGATATCGTCATGCAACCTCCCTACTGTCACGTACTGACTATTCACTTGAACAAATCGCAGATGAACTCGGTTATTCAGATGTTGCGAATTTCAGTCGTGCATTTAAACGTTGGAGTGGTCGAAGTCCAAGCAGTTGGCGTAAAGATCCATATTTATAGAACTTTCGTTTTTAAATAAAACACTGTATAACACAAGAAAATTTTTCAAATCGAATTGAGGAGTCGTGATGAATCATCCTTCAGAGCTTAAATATGCTCGCACACACGAATGGGTACGTATTGAAGGTGATCTCGTTGTTACTGGGATCTCAGATCACGCACAAGATGCATTGGGTGATCTTGTCTATGTAGAAGCACCTGAAGTAGGTCGTGAATTGACTGCTGGTGAACAAGCGGGTGTAGTTGAGTCTGTGAAAACAGCTTCTGATATTCATGCTCCTGTAAGTGGTGTAGTTGTAGAAATTAATGAAAATCTAGAAGATGATCCAGATTTTGTAAATGATGATCCCTATGGCAAAGGCTGGATCTACAAAATCAAACCATCTAATTTGGCAGATGTAGAACAACTTCTCTCAAATACAGATTATGAATCAGGTTTGTAATATTTATGACCAGTCTACGGACTGGTTTTTTATTTATACATTTTCGGATGAATGGCTCACTTTTTGCTGTAATTTTCATGTAATTTGATTATAATTAATTCAACTTCTCTCCCTACTTCATTGCTGACCAAAACCAAAAATAATTTTATTTGGCACAGATTGAAGCTTTTAATGGTTCAATATTTCAAGGTTGTCTATGTCTTCTATACATGCTGAGCATCTATGGAATAAATCTTTTATTCTGTGTCTAATTAATAACTTATTTATTTTCATCTTTTATTTTGCTCAGACAACGATATTGCCAATTTATATTCTGAATGATTTAAATGGGAATATTACCCAAGCTGGGCTTGCACTGACTTTATTTCTAGCTTCATCGATCGCAATACGACCGTTTACCGGTCTCATTATCGAGAAGATTGGGCTTAAAAAAGCACTTTATATCTCTGAGTCATTTTTTGTACTGCTCTCTTTCGCTTATATCTTTGCTGATAATCTAACCCTATTACTGGTCATTCGGTTACTACAAGGAATTTGGTTTAGTATTTTGACCACTGCCATGATACCAATCGTCAATGACTTCATTCCAAATCAGCGTAAAGGTGAAGGCATGGGCTATTTTGTCATGTCAGTCAATCTTGCCATTGTACTAGGACCCATGTTGGGCTTGATTCTCATTCAACCATGGGGATATATTCCAGTGGCTACCCTTTTAGCTGCAATTGTTTTTATTGGTTATTTGTTCTGCTTTTTGATTCCGATCCAGACACAATTTCAAACTTTTAAGCGCAAAACAAAAATTAGTCTTCATGATTTTGTTGAGATTAAAGCTTTACCTGTTGCGATGATGGCGATGCTCATCTCATTTTCTTATGCAAGTATCATGTCTTTTATCTCGACATATGCTGAATCAAAAAATTTATTGACCTATGCGAGTTTATTTTTTGCTGTTTTTGCAGTTTCCATGATGCTCCTAAGACCCTTCACAGGAAAGTTATATGACTCCAAGGGTCCTGCCTACGTTGTCTATCCAGCGATTGTGAGCTTTAGCATTGGGCTATTCATTCTAAGCCAAATTCATTCTGCTGCCGGATTATTGATATCTGCTGTCTTTATTGGTATAGGCTTTGGATCTGCTCAGCCATGTCTTCAAACGCAAGCCATTCAAGCTGTAGCACGTGAACGTGTTGGACATGCGAGTTCAACTTTTTACACCTTTTACGACATTGGCATCGCATTAGGTTCTTTTATTTTAGGGATTGTGATCACACACTATCAGTATTCGATTGCATATATATTATGCGCAATATTGACGCTATTAAGCTTGCTGTTTTACCGCTTCGTTGTTCAAACTAAAGTAAAAGCGGTCTAGATAGTTAAAAATTTTTCCAAAAAAAGCCTTCAGATGAAGGCTTTTTTTTATTCAATTAGCTTTCTGCATCTTCATCAAACATACTGAAGGTTTGTGAAGACGTTTCAGCATTCTCTCGGATGCGTGTACTTTTCAGTTTAATTTGTAGACGTAATTCATTTTTAGAGTCAGCATTACGAATGGCTTCATCATAACTGATCGCACTTTCGTTATATAAATCAAACAATGCTTGGTCAAATGTTTGCATCCCCAGTTCTCGAGACTTGGTCATAATTTCTTTCAACTCATGAAAGTTACCTTTCAAAATCAAATCCGAAACTAAAGGTGTATTTAGCATGACTTCTACAGCAGCTCTACGTCCGACACCATCTTCAGTTCGAACTAAACGTTGAGAAATAATGGCTTTCATATTTGATGAAAGATCCATAAGCAACTGATTACGCCGTTCTTCAGGGAAAAAGTTGATAATTCGATCTAAGGTTTGATTGGCATTATTAGAATGCAACGTGCCTAGGCACAAATGACCAGTCTCTGCAAAAGCGATCGCATGCTCCATGGTCTCCGTATCACGGATTTCGCCAATTAAAATTACATCTGGTGCCTGACGAAGTGTGTTTTTAAGCGCATTATGCCATGAGTGACAGTCCACTCCGACTTCTCGGTGAGTGACCATTGATTTTTTATGTTTATGCACGTATTCAACTGGATCTTCTACAGTAATGATGTGCCCTGCTGAGTTCTCATTACGGTAATCAATCATGGCAGCAAGTGAGGTAGATTTACCCGATCCAGTGCCACCAACCACTAGAATTAAACCTCGCTTTTCCATCACCACATCTTTCAATGTTTCTGGTAATTTCAACTTTTCAAAGTTTGGAATTTCAGAGGTAATGGTACGAATGACCATCCCTACATTAAGTTGCTGTTGAAAAACATTCACGCGAAAGCGCGATACATCTGGGACATTAATGGCAAAATTACATTCTAATTCACTCTCGAATTCTGCTCTTTGTTTTTCATTCATTAAGCTATAAGCGAATAGTTTTGTTTTTTCTGCAGTCAAAGCTTGAGAACTTAAAGGCTTCATTGAACCTTGATGTTTCATACTTGGAGGAAAATCAGCTGAAATAAATAAATCTGATCCCTCATGGTCAAAAACGCTTTTAAGCAATCTGAACATGAATTGCCGAGCTTCGCTAAGTAATTCATTACTGAACATTAATTTCCCCAAGTTATAAATATTAAATACTTAAAATACTAATAGAAATATAAGGTTATTTCAGCTGTTTCATCAAATATTTAATGCTTTAAACAAACATTCAAATCTTAAAGGCAAAAAAAAGAACCCATATTTCATGGGTTCTTTTTTACGAATTATATTAGGAGAGTTGTTGAGCAACATCCAAAATCAATTGCTCTGTACTTAACCAATCCAAGCATCCATCAGTCACTGATTGACCGTAAGTCATGTGATCAGAAATTTTCTGATTGCCATCGACTAAAAAGCTTTCTAGCATGACGCCACGGACTTGTGTTTGAGGTCGTTCATTCACAATTTGCTTTAATACAGCAGGTTGATTCAATGGATTTTTAGCACTGTTCCCATGGCTACAATCAATAATCAAAGCTGGTAATACATGGTTATTGTTTTCTTGAATCTTTTTAATTTCAGCGAATTGGTAATTTGTACCCTGATTCGATCCACGTAAGATCAAATGTGCGTGCGGATTACCCTTTGAAGATAAAATGCTTGGACCACCATCTTGGCTTAAACCAAGAAATTGATGCGGCTGTGAAGCGGACTGAATCGCATCCAATGCAATTTGGATTGATCCATCTGTACCGTTTTTGAACCCAATGCTATAAGGCATATGGCTAGATATTTCGCGGTGAATTTGCGACTCGCTTGTTCTCGCCCCAATCGCACCCCATGAAATCAAATCATCAAAATATCCTGTTGCCATTGGGCTTAAGATTTCTGTAGCCAATGGCAAACCCATTTCAGCAATTTGAATGAAGAGCGATCTAGACTGTTCAAGTCCTTTTTGCATATCTGCTGAACCATTTAAATCTGGATCATATAAAAAGCCTTTCCATCCTACAGTGGTGCGGGGTTTTTCAATATAAGTACGCATCACGATGAAAATCTGATCTTTGACTTGTTCTTGCAGTTGTTTTAATTTTTGTGCGTATTCGAGGGTTGCTTTAGGATCATGAATCGAACATGGACCAGTAATGACCATTAAACGTGGATCATGACCAGCTAAAATATCTTGTATGGTTTGGCGATGTTGACGAATTTGAAGTGAAACTATCGGACTAACAGATAAAGTTGATTTTAGTTCTAATGGTAAGCTTAATTTTTTTTCTAAAGTATGTTGAGCCGTGGTTATAAGCTGAGAATTAATTGCATTCATCTTGAATTCCTTTGGGCAGCAATTGCCCTATCTTTTATTTGAGCGTGAGGTGTCTATTGGCTGGGTTTTGTTCTTGACTAAAATAGAACCAATAACCGTTGCTAAAATAAAAAGTATTCAATGTTTTCATGAGATGCTCCTATATTTGTTGAGATGAAAAAAAACCTGATTGGTGTTGCCAATCAGGTATAAACTTGATGGGCAACATTTTTGTTGCCCGAACGCGTCTAGGCAACTAGATGTTAAATTGCCAAAAATAATAATAAGCGTTAGTAATCAAGTGTGTCGTTTTCATCAAATTATCTAAAATATAACCCTTAAAAGTAAAATACGCATAAATAGACTGATTGACAAGCAATTTATATAAAAAATATCGTTATATCAATCATAACTCAAATATATCAATGGTTTATTGCTTATCTGTAGGAAGCCAATCTTTTATAGCACATACTTGTTTGAGCATCAGTTGCTCAGCCTCAGACTTACAAATCGCTTGGCTAAATAAAAAGCCTTGACCATATGCACAGCCAACATCCTGAAGACTTAAGAGCTGTTGGCATGTTTCGACACCTTCTGCGATCACATCCAATGACAGAATAGGTCCGAGCTTAGCAATGCCCTCTACAATTGAATTGATTGACTTCTCCTCATTCATTCGATTCACAAAAGCATAATCAATCTTGAGACAGTCGACAGGATAATCTCTTAAATGCGTCATTGAAGAATGACCGGTTCCGAAATCATCCAATGAGATTCGAAGACCATAATTTTTGAGCTTTTGTAGTGCTCGAATCACAAATTCCACTCCACGCTCAGACAGAATATGTTCTGTAATCTCAACCTCGATTAAATGAGCAGGAATTTGATGTCGTTCTAAACGTTGAATCAACAATTCTGCATAATTGTCACGCATGAATTCAACTGGAGAGGCATTAATTGAGATCGGTACAAGTTGAACGCCCTTAGACATCCAATCCGCCATGTCACTGAAAATCTTTTCATGCATGATTTCACTGATTTTACTGGCCAGCTCATAATCGTTAAACGCTTCTGAGATTGAAGCTGGATAATGAAGTTGCTGCTGTGCATCATGCCAACGCATCAAAGCTTCAAATCCGATTAACTGACAATTATCTAAGCGAACTTTAGGTTGATAATACGGTTCGATTAAATTGTCCTGAATGATATAGCGAGCAGTATCAAGTTGTTGCATCTTCTTTTCAGCAAGTGCAAACATTTCGTTATCATACATACGATACCCACCACGACCTTTTTCTTTAAGATCATTTAATGCGGTATCCGCACATTTCATCAATCCGAATACATCTTGAGCATCTTTAGGATAAATGGCACATCCAATACTCATCCCACTATTAATCACTTTTCCTGCATAAGTGATGGGTGCGATATTTTGTTTGAGCACTTTTTGTGTGGTTTTATGCAATTCTTCTTCTGAGGTCATCCCTGAGACAATAATTGCAAATTCATCTCCACCTAAACGTGAAACAATACACTTGCGATCCAAACTCTTTTGCAGACGTTTAGATAAGACTTTAAGTAGATGATCTCCAGCAGGATGACCTAAAGTATCGTTAATGTTTTTAAAATGATCGAGATCAATAAACATCATACCAATAAGTGTTTTCTCACGATTTGCTTGTGAAATCGCCGCTTTTAATTTATTTATGAAGGCACGACGATTCATCAGACCAGTTAGATCATCATATTCACTGCTGATTTTTAGTTTAGCTTCGGCAACACGTTGACGGGTAATATCACGTGATACACAGAGAATACTGGTCGTATTTCCTTGTTCATCATGCACAGGTGTTAAAATATTATCCCAATACATCACAGTATCGCCGTGTGTGCTCATCCCCGCAAAACGGGCGTTCTTCCCTCGAGCTGCTGTTTTAATCGCCTTTGCCCCTTGCTCGCGTACTTCAGGTGGTAACAGCGTTAACCAATCCATTCCAAATTTCTTAACACGATCTTGACCCAGTAATGCCATGCATCCAGATTTGTTCATGTGTTCAAGCTTGCCATCTGGTGTGATAATTTTAATACAGTCCACGCTGACATCGAGCATATCTGTATTGGCACGCAAGGCTTCGGCAGTTTCACGCATTTTGATTGTACGATCATGGATATTTGTACAACTCATCATCCAATTTTGCTGGTTGGATTGAATCACCTTAGGTTCAGCAAGCATTAAGAACCAAAGATATTCACCTGATTTATTTTTTATACGACACTCTTTTTCAAATTTCTGACCATTTTTTTGAGCATCGTTCCAAATCTGATAAAGATGTTCAGCATCATCAGGGTGCACAAATTTAAGCCAGTCTACGTCACGCAAGGTTTGCGTATCGGCACCGATATACTGCTTGAGCGCTAGATTACAATAGCCTGAGTTGGTGTGACTGACCCATATCAAATTGGGCAGTAAATCGAGTGCAAATTTAAAGTCATCTGACAGTGTTAGATGTAAAGGCACAGCTTTGGACTGTAAATGATCAGCTCTATTCAGATCCAGAATGCTCATAGTTCACCTCTTCGAAAATAACAACCCATCAAAATGACGAATACATAAATTAGCGTAAAATTTTAGTATTTAATTAATCAGTATTTAAATTGGTTTAATAGTGATTAATAATCATCATTAAATTAAAAATACGTGATAATAATAACACTTAAATAGATTAAATTAATACAAATACCATTTCTGCATGATACATAATTTTTCTCACTTGTGAATATTAAATAGACAAAATGCATAAAAAATAATGAAATACGACACAATAATGAATTTATTTGATAATTTGATATCTTATAATTAAATAATTCTGATTTTAATTAAAAAAATACCTACTTATATTAAGTAGGTATGGATTAATACAAAAATAATCTAAACTTATTATTAAATTATTATAAAAAATCTTTGATGTTTTGGATGATCTCACTTGGTTTTTCTGCATGCAACCAATGTCCAGTGCCATCAATCGTCATAAATTTAGCTTGAGGATATTGGAACCTGATCAGATCGGTATCGCGCTCGATATAATCTGATAATTCTCCTTTTAAAAACAAAGTTTCATTCGATTGCGGATTAAGACGTTCCCATGACAAAATCTGAAAATATTGTTGTTTAAGTGCATCTAAGTTGAATAGCCATTGTCCATTGCGGAAAGATTTGAGCAGAAATTGAATAACGCCAATTTCATTAATATATTTCTGCATCACCTCGGTTGCCTCCTTTCTTGAAACAACTTGAGCTTTTTGAACTTCCTCTAAAGCGTAGAAAATTTGATCATGATGAGATTGTTCATAAGCGATGGGTGCCATATCAAGTACAATCAATTTAACTACTCTATGTGGTACAAGGTTTGTTAAGCACATGGCAACTTTTCCCCCCATTGAATGACCAATGACGTGAAATTGTTGCACATTCATATCATCTAAAGTTTCTATAACATCTTGCGCCATAAGTTGATAACTCATTTGATCAGAATGAGGTGATATACCGTGATTACGCAAATCAATTTGGATGACATCATGCGTTTCCTGAAATGCTCTCGCGAGCATGCCTAGGTTGGATAAACTACCAAAAAGACCATGAATCAGAACAAGAGCAGGTTGACGTTGATTCGCATTTGATTTGGTGATCTCAGCATTTAGTCGCATGTATATACTCAAATAGCTTTAAAAAATGTGATTCAAATTCTAACAGTTGAGTTTGTATTTTGGTGTTAATTTAATTTTTATTTATATAATTCAGCACATTAAAGACAATTAAAAAAATTCGGTTATAAGTAAAAGTATTGAGTTTTATAAAAATTAGTCCTGTAATTCGATCTTGTGATCGTGCGGAAATTATATATATTATCCGATTAAACTTTTTACTTTGAACATTTTAGGAAATTTAGACCATGTTTCATCATGTAGATGCTTATGCAGGTGACCCTATTCTTTCACTCATGGAAGAATATAGTAAAGATGAGCGTATTCAAAAAGTGAATTTGAGTATTGGTCTATATTATAATGAAGACAGTATTGTACCTCAGTTAAATGCGGTCAAAGCTGCGTACAAAAATATTGAACCAAGCAACGATAAAGTTAAACTTTATTTACCAATGGATGGTTTGAAATCTTATAACGAAGCGACTCAAGCATTAGTTTTAGGTCCTGATAGTCAAGCGCGTAAAGATGGTCGTGCTGTCACGATTCAAACACTTGGTGGCTCAGGCGCACTTAAAGTCGGTGCTGATTTTCTGAAAAAATATTTTCCTGAGTCAGATATCTGGGTAAGTCAGCCAACTTGGGATAACCATATCGCAATTTTTAATGGCGCTGGTATCCAGTCTCACTTCTATCCTTATTTTGATGCTGAAACAAATGGCGTTAACGTTCCAGCAATGCTTGAGGAATTAAAAACACTTAAGGCGAAAAGTATTGTTTTGCTTCATCCTTGCTGCCATAACCCAACTGGTGCAGATTTAACGCCAACAGAATGGGATCAAGTGATCGAAGTGCTTAAGGCGAATGACCTTATTCCATTCCTTGACATTGCTTACCAAGGTTTTGGTAAAGGTCTTGAAGAAGATGCTTATCTTATTCGTGCTTTAGATAAATCAGGTATGAATTTCATTGTGAGTAATTCATTCTCAAAAATCTTCTCACTGTACGGTGAGCGTGTCGGCGGCTTAACATTTGTCTGTGATGATCAAGCTACTGCTCAAAAAGTCCTTGGACAATTAAAAGCAACTGTACGCCGTATTTATTCTAGTCCAGCAAGCACAGGTGCATTATTGGTTGAAAACGTGTTAAACAATGCAGATCTAACCGCTCAATGGCAAGCTGAATTACAAGAAATGCGTGAACGTATTATTAAAATGCGTGAATTGTTAAATTCTAAATTGAGTGCGGCTCTACCTGAACGTGACTTTAGCTATCTAGTGAAACAACAAGGTATGTTCAGTTATACAGGTTTGACTGGTGAACAAGTGGACATTCTGAAAGATAAATATGGTATTTATTTAGTCCGTAGTGGTCGTATGTGCGCAGCAGGATTAAACTTGAATAATATTGATTATGTGGCTGAATCAATTGCAGAAGTTTTGAAAGCTACCGCTTAAAAACAAAAAACGGGCATATCGCCCGTTTTTTATTGCTCAATTAAAAATGTACAACAGTACGGATTGATTTACCTTCGTGCATTAAATCAAAGGCTTTATTAATGTCTTCTAGCCCCATAGTATGAGTAACAAAAGGTTCTAATTGAATGTCACCCTTCATCGCATCTTCAACCATTTTTGGTAATTGAGTACGACCTTTTACACCACCAAATGCTGTACCCATCCATTTACGTCCAGTCACTAATTGGAATGGACGAGTTGAGATTTCTTGACCTGCACCAGCCACACCGATAATGACAGATTGCCCCCAACCACGGTGTGCACATTCAAGCGCTGAACGCATTACGTTTGTATTACCGATACACTCAAATGAATGATCAACACCCCATCCAGTCATCTCTACAATGACTTGTTGAATAGGTTGATCATAGTCCTTAGGATTGAGGAAATCTGTAGCACCAAACTGCTCAGCCAATTTAAATTTTTCTGGATTAGTATCCACTACAATAATTCGGCCAGCTTTGGCTTGTTTAGCACCTTGAACAACTGCTAAACCAATACCACCTAAACCGAATACAGCAACAGTGTCGCCTTCCTGTACTTTTGCAGTATTGTGAACCGCACCAATACCAGTCGTTACGCCACAACCCAATAAACAAACGTGTTCAGGGTTTGCTTCAGGATTAATTTTTGCTAACGATACTTCGGCAACAACTGTGTATTCACTGAATGTTGAACACCCCATATAATGGTAAATAGGTTCGCCGTTATAAGAGAATCGAGTCGTTCCATCAGGCATTACACCTTTACCTTGAGTGGCACGTACAGAGACACATAAGTTTGTTTTATTTGATTTACAGAACAAACATTCGCCACATTCTGCAGTATAAAGCGGAATGACATGATCACCTGGTTTAACACTGGTTACGCCTTCACCAACTTCAACCACAATACCTGCACCTTCGTGACCCAGTACCGCAGGGAATACGCCCTCTGGGTCTTCACCAGAAAGTGTAAATGCATCAGTATGACAAACACCTGTATGCGTAATTTTCACCAATACTTCACCAGCTTGTGGTGGAGCAACATCTAATTCAACAATTTGTAATGGCTGACCTGGACCGAATGCCACCGCTGCACGAGATTTCATGATGAAAACTTCCTTTGTAAATTAAGATTTAACAGATAAGTTACAGTAACCGCTTTTGATAAAAACATTCAACTATTTGATTGATGATATTATAGCCATACAACTGAATAATAAGATTTAGGAACGACAGCTTTGATGCTTATGTTGCGATATATATTGTGTTTACTCACATTCTTTATTTTAACTGGATGTAATTTGGCGATGAATACAAGTATAAAACAAGCCCCAATCCAACCTCATACCACACATTGGCTCAGCAATACACCAGAAACAAAACGCAATATTGAACAAGGTTTAACTGCATTCTTACCGCTTCATGATCCTTTTATGAGTATGGCTTCACGTGTTCATTTAATACGTGAAGCGCAACATACGATCGATTTACAGTATTATATCTGGGAAAATGATGTGATAGGTCAGCATTTATTGTCTGACCTACTCAAAGCAGCTGATCGTAATGTGAAGGTTCGACTATTAATTGATGATCAAAATGGCACTCAATTAGACTCGACCTTAAGTGCATTGTCTAAACATCCTAATATCGAAATTAAACTATTCAATCCCTACAAATTTCGCAGCTTTAGAGTTTTGGATTATGTGTTTCGCTTTAATAAAATCAATCATAGAATGCATAACAAATTGATTATTGCTGATGGAGCGATTGCTGTTACTGGGGGGCGTAATATCAGTAATGAATATTTTGATGCCAGTGACAATTTTCAATTCGCGGATATGGATATTTTATTTGCAGGTCAATCAGTTTCAGCTGCAAACACGGTGTTTCACCGATTTTGGAATGATGAGCTGAGTTATGATATTCAGCAAATAATTCCTGAGTCTCAAAAAGAATTAGCGCATTTAAGATCGCATTATTCAACCAAGCAAAATTTTCAAGGTGCTGAAACTAAAAAACGTATTGATCAAGCAGAACGTTTTTTAGAAGAAAATTTAAAAAAACATCCTATTCGTTGGTCTAAAGCTCATTTTGTTGCAGACAGCCCCAATAAAATCAGAGCGAAAGCTCAATCTCATGAACTGCTGATTAATCAGTTCAAATCCATTATGGGGAAACCTGCTCAAGAAATAAACTTGGTGTCTGCCTATTTTGTTCCTACTGTTCATGGTGAGTCTTTACTCAAACAATTGAGTGAGCAGAATGTCAAAGTTCGAGTTTTAACAAACTCATATTTGGCAAATGATGTCCCGATTGTTCATGCATTTTATCAAAAATATCGAACCTCACTCTTAAGGTCAGATGTAAAACTTTACGAGTTTAAACCTTATATTGAACGGTCTGATCGGACTTGGTATGAAATTATGATGGGTAATGTTATTCCTGCGAAAGGAAAAAATGCGTCGCGGCTTCATGCTAAATTTTTTACTGTAGATGATAAAGTTTTTATTGGAACATTCAATTTTGATCCACGTTCAGCGTATTTGAATACTGAACTTGGACTGATCATTGAGTCAGCCGATTTTAAAACAGAGATATCTCAATCTTTAGATGAAAATCTTCCCAAAGTTGCCTATCAACTACATTTGGATGCCCATCAAAACTTAAGATGGGAAGAACAACGAGGTGAAGAAAAGTTAATACATGATCATGACCCTGAAACGACTCGTTTTCAGAGATTTATGTTCAAGTCTTTGTCCTATCTCCCAATCGAATGGATGATGTAAATTCTTTGTTGTGACTGGTTTGTACAACCAGGATAAATTGCATTATTATTCACGTTTTATTTTTTGAACCCTTGGTTCTACTCTACTCCCATGCAATTTTTTGATCTTAGTCGACAGTATAATCTGAACGACATACTCACCCCTTTTTTATCACTTGAAGATTTATCTCAGCATGAATGGTATTTAGCTAAAATTAGTGTTGATTATGATTGCCTTACTGATGAAGACTTAGTTGAAGGTTCTATCACGTTAAAATCTAACCATAATGTTCAAATTGAATTGGCTTGGTTAATTTTAGACAATGGTCATGAGTTACAAGTTTTGTTCAAAGGCATTGAAACCTCTGTCTCAGAACAAACGCTCGTGATTGTGAAGGGTGCCCGCTTAGTTGATGAAGAAGGACAAGAATTATCTGCTCAAGCATTATCTTTATGGATTGATGGTACTCTACTCAATATGCTTCCACATATTCGTAAAGAAATTAAATCACGTTTAAACTTGTGGGATTATGTAGATTATGATGTGTAATAAGCATCTCGATTGACTTTAACAGGTTGTTAAATTAATCCAATTGACTGGAAAAGTTCACGATAGTATTCGGCTTTCTTTTCAAGAGCTAAAGGATAAGCTCTTGAAGAAGATGGCATACGATGGATTCGGATATCTTTGTTATCAAATTGCAGATCCACGACTGTACCCATTTTAACTTTAGTGTGTACAGATGCATTCATTGACTTTAATAAGGTCTCAGTTGCTTTATCACCTGTGGTCATAATATCTCGACAATATGGAATTTTTTTAAGCAATAGAAGCATATCTGTCGGTGTAACGATTTCTAGAAATTGATCTGAGGCATTGTCTTTCAAACGCCGTACTTGATAGGCTGTATCAAATATTGCAATGCCCAACTCATTTAGAAAATCTTTCAGCATTTGCTCTTTGAATTGTTTATTTTCACGGTCTAGAAAATAATGAGAGTCTTGAAAAAAGATCAACCCATATATTTTCCACATATCATTTTGAAAATTCGGATAATAAAAATCCATTTTCCATCTTGCTTTCGGCGGAGGAAAACTGCCAAGCATGAGCAATTTGGCTTGATGAGGTACAAATGGCTCAAGTGGATGTGTTTCGATATCAGTCATATCAAATTTCGGTCTAACTTTTCGATCTAAAGTGATTTTGAATAATCGAACTAATTTTTTTTGCCCAAAGCTGATAGATTTCTTTACTTGGATGAAATCCATCCTCAGCCATCTTCAAATTGAGTTGTTTATACTCATCCAAATCATATTTAACCAATTCAAATTTTGGTTGTGGTTCAATCCAATTTTCCAATTCAACATTCATTTGATGGGCATATTTTCCAAACAACCAAGCTAAAGGATTTGGTAATGCAGTAAACTCATTCATCGGTGGAACTCCAGTCGCGATAATGAGCTTGGGTGAAAATTTCTCAGCGATCAGTGAATATAATTGTTCTTGTAGGCAGATCCATTTTTGCGGTGAGATGAGCTGTGTTACATCATTGACCCCTATCGAAGTTACTACAATATCAAACTGATCGTCATTAATAGCATGTATAGTTCGAATCACATCTGAAGTACAATTTCCAGTTTTTGCGATTAATGACCAGCGAATTTGAAAATGATCTCTAAGTTCCTGTAATAATGTTCCGCTTAACGCATCTTCTTGAAATTGCACACCCACACCAGCAGCAGCTGAATCACCTAAAATTAAAATTGATATTTGAGGGCCATTCCCAACCAAACCATTTCTTTCCCCCAAAGCTTCTGCTAAACGAGGTGTATTTTTCTTGACTTGGTAACCTTGCACAAGTAAAGCTGGAATGAGTGCGATTGTCGCTAATTTAAGAAACATGTATTTGATTTTAGGTTTTGATATTTCCTATTTTAAACGATTTTTTAATATTTTCATTGCTATTTATTATTGAAAATAATTATCATTTACAATGATTAATTCAAAGCTAAAATCCATGAATCATCCTATCAAATTTTTTTCTATATTGATGTTAATGAGTTCCGCAGTAAGTGCTGATCTATCTGTAAATCATTCATTACAAGTCAGCACTCAACCTTATGCCCCTGCATGTGAGGATATGGATCCCAAAAGTAAGGTGCTTCAGCAAATCCAAAACAAGATTCAGATGCATCCTGATCAAAAAAATCATCTCCTCGATCAATTTTGGTCGGAAATTCGTAAAAATCAAACCCCAATAATTGAACATTTTAATGAAACACACCAACGTGTCATTTATTTATATCGTGGTGCAAAACACAATGTGCGATTAATCGGTGGTCCGAGTAATGATCATGAGTGGTTAACTCGACTTAAAGGTACTGATATTTGGTTTAAAGAAAGTATTGTTGATTCAAGATTTATCGGAAGTTATAGTTTTGCTGTGGATTCGCCGAATATCGATGGATATTTATCAAATTACTGCCCACATTTAAACCCAAATTTAAAAGAATCACGAGATCAGCGTCGATCTATTTTAAAGGTACAACAACTCGACCCTTTCAATCCTCATAAGTGGTTTGATTCTAAAAACATTGCCTTAAAAACGAATACCACGCTGAGGAATGAAAATATCGCAAAACTCAGTCGAGCGCCCAATTTTATTGATCCAACTCAAATGGCTGAAAAAAGTGAAAAACAATTAACTTCTTCCGTGTTGAAAAGTAAAGTTTTGGGAAATGATCGTCTTATTCAGATTTATGCAACTCCACCTCAAGTCGGAAAATCATATATCACTCTGATTTTTTTTGATGGTGAGCAATATGCGCATTTAGTTAAAGTTCCCCAGATATTAGATCAGTTGGTTCAACAACAGCAACTCCCACCTATACAGGCTGTTTTTGTGGGACATCCTAATGATCAATTACGTGCTAAAGAACTTAGCCCCAATCCAGAATACATACAGTTTTTTCAAGAAGAATTATTGCCTTGGATGAGTCAATATTTGCCCTACCAACGTGATCACAACAAAACAGTCTTATTGGGTTCAAGTTTAGGTGGTCTGAGTTCTGCTTATTTGGCGTTAAAAACGTCCAATGATATTAGTCACGTCGTGCCACTTTCTGGTTCATTTTGGTGGAAATCTGATCCAAACGATACAATCAATGGTATGAGTAAACTCATCAGAGCTTCAACATTAGACAATACAAAGAAACTCAATTGGTATATTTCAGCCAATAGCTATGAATATTCGAGACAAAATAATAGCTTAAGCATTCTAGAAACCTCTCCGATTGTCGCTCAGGATTTAATCGATCAGGGACACAATGTTCACTATCAAGAATATATAGGCGGACATTCATATGCCGTTTGGCAAATCGTCATACAAGATGCTTTGAAATATTTCTTTAAAAATAAATCCCACTAAATGTGGGATTTATAAGACGTTCTTTTAACTCAGCTTATTGACGAGCTGAAGCGGTAAAACCTTCATTGCAAAACCCAATGGCAACCATGGCCACTTTGGTACATATGCTTTGACTGGTTGCTTTTCGATTGCTTCAGCTAATAGTCGTGATCCTGTGGCTTGATCGACCTCAAAAGGTAATTTTCCAGCACCTTCATTAATTTCAGTTCGAATGTAACCAGGATAAATCGTTGAAACTTTAATTGGTGTTCCAAGAAGTTCAGCCCGAATCCCTTCGGCTAAATGCGCAATTCCCGCTTTACTGGCAGCATAAGCTGTAAGATGTTTTGGCATACCACGCAAAGCACTCATCGATGATATTACAACTAAATGTCCTGAATTTTGAGATCTAAAAATTTCGACCGCTGCTTCACATTGTGCCATCGCAGAAATAAAATTAGTTTCAACTGTTGCTTTATTAATCGCAAAATTACCTTTACCGATACGACGTCCTTCGCCCACACCAGCATTGACTATCACTCGATCGATATTGCCTAGCTCATCTTTAAACTCTTTAAATACACGGAAGACTTGCTCATCATCCGTGACATCCAATACCTTCGCACTTACTTTTACCTGATAGCGTTGTTCTATTTCATCTTTTAAAGCATACAACCTTTCTAAACGACGAGCACAGATCGCTAGGTTATATCCTTTTTTTGCAAACTCTTGTGCCATCCCAGCACCGATACCTGAGCTTGCACCTGTAATTAATATAGTTTTGTTCATTCCATTTTCTCTCTATGGCATATAGCCTTGATCAAATCCAAGTGAGCAAATCACGATCTTGTTCTTTTAAATAATGATGTTCATTTAAACTGAGTAATTGTGGTTCTGTACCAACCAATCTCAAGGTGGTAAAACTGGTATTGGTGATTGCCCAGTTCAATGCAAAAATTTTGTCTGCACTTAAACCAAGTAAATGCCCTGCAACGACAGATATGACACCACCAGACGTATAAACTACGGCATAACGAGGTTTTTCTGTTTCAAGTTGTACACATAGTTTGTTCAAGCCTTGAAGTACTCTTTGCTGAAATTGAGGCCAGCTTTCATCATAATCATGATGATGATCACCCTTGGTCCAACGTTGAATTGCACCTTCAAAAATTTTTCCTAAATAGGCACGAGGATCTACCGCTTGACCAACATCTTTTTTAAGTAATGCAGGATCTGCAAAACGTGGTTCATATTTTGCAAACACTTGTTGATGATTGAACTCGTTCAAATGTGGATCGATATCAATCTGACTATCAGGAAAACACTCATTCAAAGAGATATTCGCCGTCTGCTGATGACGTTTCATCGAGCCAGCTAAGACATAGGGTCGCTCCTGTAGTAACTTTTGAAAATATTGTCCCAATACTCGTGCTTGAACTTCACCTTTCTGAGAAAGCTGATCATAACTTTCAGCACCAAATGAAGCTTGACCATGTCTGACCAAATATATTGTCGTCATCTTGGCAGAATATCCTGTAATTTTGCGAGATAAGTTTTTGCAATTTCATTTGCTTCAAGCTTTTGTATACCTATGAGTTTTAAAGCACGAATATGTAATGCATGAATCACAATCCAAAAATCCTTAAATGCAGGATTATCCGTTTGTTTATGGTAATAACGATAATAAATTTGTTGTGCTATGACCGCTAATCTAAAGATTCCAAATACTTCATAGAACGTCCAGTTAGATGGCTTTAGTCCTGTTTTTTCTAGGTAATAATCCACAACTTCTTTACGTGTAAACATGCCTTTAAGATGTGTAGGTTGTCGACGTGTCGATTTAAAGATCATATTGTCGTTTTCTTCAACCCAATATGCTAAGGCTGATCCTAAATCCATAAGTGGATCACCAATTGTCGCCATTTCCCAATCCAAGACCCCAATGACCTCAGTAGGCTGTTGAGGATTCAAAATGACATTATCAAAACGCCAATCGTTGTGAATAATACAGTTGGTTGAATCCTCAGGAATATTGTCTTTAAGCCAATTTCGTACAAACTTAAAGGTCGGTACATTGATGGTATGGGCTTTTTCGTAGCGACTGTCCCAACCTTCGACCTGACGACGGCAGTAACCCTCACCTTTTCCAATTTTTTCAAGTGGTGTTCCTTGATAAGGAACTTGGTGCAATTCAATCAATTTGTCTAAAACATTTATACAAAGCTGATGCACATCAAATTCAGTGAGTTTTAGTTCTGGTGGAAGCTTTGCCCTTGGTATAATTCCCTCTATTCGCTGCATCACATAAAAATCGCATCCGAGTACAGATTCATCCTGACATAATGCCAGCATTTTGGGCACGACTGGATATAGATCTTTTAAAGCTTTCTGAACATTATGTTCTCGAACCATATCATGAGCAGATTTGGCTTTGGTTCCTGCGGGTGGTCTTCTTAATATCAGATCTGCATTGCTATATTTGAGCCGGTATGTCCAGTTCGAAGCTCCACCAGAATATTGTGTAACTTCTACAGGTTCAATCACTTCCACGCCATTTTGATTTAACCAGGTTGTGACTGAAACGATATCGAGCTCTTCACCACGTCTGACTTGCCCTGCTGTATCTATAACTGACATATTTCTTCCTTAAATCGAGTACTCATCTTATTGAGAATGACGAGTTGAAAAACCACGTTTCGCAAGTTCCAATTTTGCAATCATGCCTTTATGCACCTCATCTGGCCCATCTGCCAAACGTAATGCACGCGCTTGTGCAAAAAAACCTGTCAATGGCGTATCTCTAGATAAACCTGCACCGCCGTGAATTTGCATTGCCATATCGACAACTTTTTCCAAAACACTAGGTGCAACGACTTTAATTGCAGAGATTTCAGTGAGTGCAGCCATATTGCCCAGTTTATCCATTTTATATGCCGCATATAAGGTCAAGAGACGTGCTTGATCGATGGCAACACGCGCTTCCGCGACTCTTTCCAAATTACCACCAAGTTTCAAAATTTCCTTGCCGAATGCTTTTCTTTGCATTCCACGATCAATCATTAATTCCAATGATTTCTCTGCAGCACCGATACAACGCATGCAATGATGAATACGTCCTGGACCAAGTCGCCCCTGTGCAATCTCAAACCCTTGACCTGCTCCACCAATAATATGAGTGACTGGAACACGAACATTATTAAAGGTCACCTCTCCATGACCGTGTGGCGCATCATAATCACCAAATACAGGTAACATTCTTTCAATTTTTACGCCCTCAGTTTCAACTGGAACTAAAACCATTGAATGTTGTTGATGTCGACCTTTATGTGCGTCTGGTGTATGTGCCATAAATATAATGAGTTTTGCATTAGGATCGCCTAAGCCCGACGACCACCATTTGCGTCCATTTAGAACAATTTCGTCTCCCTCAATTACAGCAGTAGCTTGCATATTCGTTGCATCTGAAGAAGCAACTTCTGGTTCAGTCATGCAAAATACGGATCGAATTTTTCCTTCTAAGAGAGGTTTTAACCATTGTTCTTTTTGTTGTTCTGAGCCATAGCGCCAAATTAACTCCATATTACCGCTATCTGGCGCATTACAATTGAAAACTGTAGGAGCCAATAAACTACGGCCAGTTAACTCAGCAATGTGTGCATATTCTTGAACTGTTAAACCTTGACCAAATTCTGGGTCTGGTAAAAAAAGATTCCACAGATTTTGTGATTTAGCTTTTTGTTTGAGTACTTCAAGTTCTGCTGGCCACGTCCATGATGTCCAATCATCACTTGGATTTAATTGATGAACTTTATGCCAAAATTCTTGTTCTATAGGCTCTATTTCGTCTTGAATAAAGCGTTGTGCTAAATCGTAAAAGTGTTTAGCTTTTTCCGTTAATTCAAACATTAATCCCTCAAACTATATTCTCATCACGCTTTACATCAACATAGCTTGAAATCTACTATGAATAAAATGATTTATTTAAATATTACTTTATGAATAGAATTCATCAGGAATCTGTGGATCTGAGCGCTTTTTCACACATTGATATCAATCTATATCCATTATTTATTGCGATATACGAACATCAAAGTATCAGCAAAGCCGCAAATTTGATGTGTATTACACAATCTGCAGCTAGTCACGCTTTACAGCGATTAAGATTACAATTGAAAGATGATCTTTTTATCCGAAGTGGTATAAAGATGGTTGCGACGCCCTTTTCACATCAAATTTATCCACGAATAAAAGAAACATTAATCGCAATTCAGCATATCTCGACTCATCATATATCTTTTGATCCACTGACGATTCAATCTATTCGTATAGCAATTCATGATGAAATTGAGCCTTTGATTTTTCCGCAGTTAATTCGTCATTTTCGTGATCTTGGACTGGCGACACGGTTTCAAAGTATCAAGTTAGATCGAACTAACTGGGCAAAAGATTTATTATCACAGCAACTTGATTTAGTGGTCGATCTTCAACAGAAAGTTGATGAGAAAATTTATTTTACCCCTTTAGTGAATGATCGCTTTGTCATATGTGGTTTGACAACCATCGAAAATTTAGAACAATATAAACATGCCCAACATATTGGTGTTTCATCAAGGCATTCTGGTGTGCTTATTGAAGATTTACATTTTAAAAAGTTGAATATTCAACGTGATATTTTTTTACGCTGTCAACACTATTCAACAGCACTACAAATTTTGAAGGAGTATCCTGACACATTGCTAACCTTACCTTTTAGTATTTTAAAAAATTTGAAATTACCTCAAGATTTAAAAATTTCTGAACTCCCTATTGAACTGCCTTTAATGAAAATGGGAATTTATTGGAATTCACAATTAGCATCGCATCAAAAGTTTCAGTATTTAATTTCAGAAATTAATAAAATTTATGCTTAGGCTATTTGTAGCGGTGATAGAAGATGAAACTTAGGCTATTTTCTTGAAAATATGTGTAAATACCATCTGTTCAATATTGAATCAAACACTCACTTCGAGTTGATTTATCATATTAAGGCTTGTTTTTTCTTGCGTTTTCTATGTTTGATCAACTCCCTGCATCATGGCTTATTGGGCTAGGTGCGATTTTATGCTTATTACTTCTTATCATTTTTAGACAAGTAAGAATTTATCTTCTTCAAGTATTTAAACCTTTTAAAAAAGGAAAAACTTATTGGTGCCGTGTTACAGCGGTGAGTGATGGTGACACTCTCTCCTGCCATCGTTTGAATCTAAGACGTTCTAAAACTAAATTACGCTTTGCTTTTGTAGATGCGCCTGAATCTAATCAAAGTTACGGGCTTGAATCCCAACGCTTAGTTAAGAAAATGGTTCAAGGTAAAATTGTTCGTGTAAAAATCACGGATATTGATCGTTATGGACGTTGCGTGGGTGTGGTCTACCGCTATCGCAAGAATATGAATGAAGAATTAGTGAGGCGTGGTGGTGCGTGGGTTTACGAAGAATACATACGTGATCCAAAGCAATTAAAATATATGATCTCGCTACAAGATAGTGCAAAACGCAATAAACGAGGTCTCTGGCGCGGGACCCGTCCTATTCGACCAAGTACTTTTAGAAAACAAAAAAGCTAATATTTTCAGTACCCTGATTATCAATAAGTGCATTACGCTTGATTCGTCTAATAATTGAGCGTAAATTCAAGCCAACAAACTAGTTAGCTTGGTTAACTATATGCAAAACTCTCTCAAATTCCGTGTCGTATTGCTGCGAAGTGCGCGACTCTTTAGTGACCGTTTAAATGATATCTTGGCTCAATACCAACTGAACTATTCAATGTGGCAGTTGATTTATCATATCTATGATCATGACTCCGTCACTTCAATTGATTTGGCTCATGAACTCAATGTTTCTAAACCATCAATTGCAAAACGCATTAATACTTTACATAAATTAGATGTTATTCAGTTTTTAGAATCATCTGATAAACGCCAAAAATTAATTCAATTAACCGAAAAAGGTAGAGATCTTTATCAAATTTGTACAATTCAGATTGATCAATTTGAACAACAGTTTTTGAATCAAGTAAATCCTGAAGACATTGCTCAAAGTGCTGAGACACTTCAACTGTTTTTGTCTATTTTAGAGCGTGATAAAAGCTTAAATATCGTGGAGGAGTTATGAGTACTTCCTCAAATCAAGTTAATCAGCCTCTTTGGACACGTAACTTTATTTTGGTCAGTTTAATTAACTTTCAATTGGTACTGACTTTTTATCTTCTCGTCATTGTCATTGTGGGATTTTCGATAGCAGAACTTGGAGCGACGACGGCGCAGGCTGGTTTAGTATCAGGACTTTTTATTGTGGGTACACTGATTGGTCGTTTATTGGTGGCTAAATTCCTCGTTAAATTCGGTTCTAAAGTCACCATGCTGGTCGGACTCACTGGATTTCTCATATTTTCAGGCTTTTATTTTCTCCATTTAGAGGTTGGAACTTTATTAATCGTTCGATTCTTGCATGGCTTTATGATGGGGGTTGCCTCCACCGTATTTGGCACAATTATCGCTCAAATTATTCCCGCAACCCGTCGTGGTGAAGGTATAGGTTACTACAGTATGAGTAGTACTTTAGGAACTGCAATTGGACCATTTTTGGCAATCTGGCTAATGCTTCATGTCAGTTACAACATTATTTTTGCCCTATCTTCAATCCTTGCAGTTTTATGTTTAATTACAGCATTATTTATTCAAGTTCCTCAAGTGCATCAGGTTCCTTCTATACCTGATCAGATTCATACACAAAATAGTTTTCTATCTCAATATATTGAAAAGAGCGCCTTACCCATTGCTCTGATCATGTTGGTAAGCTCCCTCTTTTACTCTGGTGTTCTATCGTTTATTAATTTTTATGCCAAAGAAATTGATCTGGTTGAAGCAGCATCATTTTTCTTTCTCATTTATGCGTTGACGATTCTGCTCTCTCGTCCTATTACGGGACCACTAATGGATAAGAAAGGCGAAAATATAATTATGTATCCGGCCTTTCTCATTATGGCACTTGCATTCTTCTTGTTGAGCCAAGCTAACAGTTCGGGCCTTTTGTTGATTTGCGCAGGATTATTAGGTTTAGGCTACGGTAATATCCAGTCAATTTGCCAAACGATTGCAGTGAAAAGTACTAGTTTGGAACGAATGGGATTTGCAACCTCAACTTACTTTATCTTTTTAGATGCAGGTTTGGGATTCGGTCCTTATTTCTTAGGTTTAGCTTTAGATTTGATCAGTTACCAACAACTCTATTTATATAGTGCTATTGGGACGTTATTTTGCATTGTCTTATATTATGTATTACATGGGAAAAAAGTTCGAAATATGAATATTGCTTAGGCTATTTATGGGTTTAAAAAAGCACTCCAATGAGTGCTTTTCCATATTTTATTTAAACACTTTAAAACGTGTGGCGTCGTCAATATAGCCTTTATCGAAAGCTTCACCTTCTTTAGATCCAAATACCAATTGTGCGCTTAGTTTCCACGAAGCTGGTACAGTCCATTCAGTGTGGACTTGATCATCTACAATCGGATTATAATGTTGAAGGTTTGCACCTAAACCTTCTGTATGCAAAGCTGTCCAAACCGCAAACTGTGCCATTGCTGTTGAATGTTCCGCCCAAATTGGGAAGTTTTCCGCATACGAAGAATATTTCTCTTGTAAGTCAGTGATCGTATCCATTTCTTCGAAAAATAATACAGTTCCTACGCCCGCAGCAAAGCTATCCATTTTTGCAGAAGTTTTCGCTGCACTCGCCTCGTCCTTCGCATATGACTTTAGCTTCTCTTTCACAAAGCTCCAAAACTTTTCATGTTCAGCGTTAAATAAAATCACCGCACGTGAAGATTGAGAGTTAAAAGATGATGGGCTTTGTTTAATCGCATTCTGAATAAGATCTGTTAAGTACTCAGGAGATTGTTCAACTGCTTTTCCTAAAGCATAAATCGTACGGCGTTTTTTAATTAAATCTAAAAATTTATTCGACATTTTCTGAAATCCTTTGATATTTCCTCGGGGAAATACAATACTCTGACTTTTAATTCATTAGAAATACTTAACCTAAGATTAAATATTCAACAAATCAAATATGTTGTAGTGTTACATTAAGCATTTATCAGACCAACATCTATCCATTTTGAACCCTAATTAGAAGATTTGATTTTATTCGTATTTTTTTTACCCAGCAGTAAAAAGCCCTCCATAATAGAGGGCTTGTCTTGGCATATGTAAGCTTAAAATTTAGCCTCAAGAACCTGAGCCGATACTTGGTTTTTCCATAGGGAGCGTAAGGTTGGCAAATAGAATTTTTCACCTAACTCTACTAATTCAGCATCAATCGCCGTATGAACTTCATGCATGAACAAATAGTCTAAATCTACCGTACTGAGCTTAGGTTGTTCTTTAGAAAACTTTGCTCTTTTTTGTTGAGCAGTTTTTACTAGCTGATCTGCAAATTCACGATTTTTGAATTGTGTAATGGCATTCAGACGCAGTTCAATCACACCCCAACCTGTCACTAGGAGTTTGAAGGTTTCAAAATCTTTTGTTGTTGATTCCCATGTCATGTCTTCTAGATTTTCATCTTTAGGTAGAACAGGAAGTAGTAATTCCATAATACTTGGGAAGATTTTTTTAAAGTTAAGAATAAATTTAACAGGATGTTCACCTGGATAATCTTGAAATTGAACATTTTTTTGAACATCTGTTAAATATATATCGAGCATTGAAAATTTCCGTAGATTGGCTGTCTTAAGTCTAAGATAAGAACTTTGATACAACAGCAATTAAAAGCAATGTGTATTTTAACAATTGCGACGAGTTAATCAATCTCATAATAATTACATGACTATGTGATGAAGTTTTTACTTATTTTTTTAATGTTTTGCAGTTATCGCATAATAAATCTTCCTCTGTTGAATATTTCGTTAATTTCTCTATTAATCTCATAATAGCTATCATTATTAGCCACCCTGAGCCCGTTAAAATTGTTAATGTAATGTTCCGAAGATTATTAAATTTATGTTTCTTTCTATTTTGAACTTCATCATCAATACCTTGCTTACAATTGATACATTCTGGTTCTTTGTTCTCTTCCCACCTTTTATGCAAAATTTCGAGTTGATTGTAAATTTTAGGACTATCAATATCTCTTAAATATTCAATTACAGGTTGGAAGAGGTTGTAATTAGCTTTAAGTATTGATTTGAAACTACTTTTTATTAAGTCTTCATCTAAGTTGTTATGCCTGATTCCAATTGCTACAAATTCCAAAAAATTTAATAAATATGTTACAGCCGATTTTTCCTCATCTTCCAATGAATTAAATTTTTCTCTAGTCAATTGCACTTTATCTTTTGACTCTACGTTTTGATCCTTCCCCAAATTCCTTCTTATTTTGGTTGCAATATCAACCTTAGCAATATACGCAGTAGAATTCCTACTATTCATCAATACTTGTACTGAATGACTTCTTATAGTGTTTATAATTTGCACCCTTGAAGTAAAAATCCAACCAAAAACGGCAGCTATAGCTGCTAAAACCGTAACTAATGCTGTCGTTTTAAACTGCCCATCTGTATTCTCTATATCAAAATTTAGAAATTTATAATCTTCAAAAAAACTTTTCCAAATTAATATTTCTACAAACGTGATACCTAATAAAATTAAGATGAGAAGGAGTTGATTACTACTTCTAATCTTAATAAAGAAATTATCTCTACGATAAATATAAAAATAAGCAATTACAGTGACATATGGAATTATCAGAAGATAAGTATAAAAGTAATTCAATTTTATTTTACTCAAAAATAAAGCACCCTAATGGATGCTTTTTTATTACACAAATTTAAATGAGTCTCAACCTAATCCATAGCCTTCTTCAAGGATTAGACGAGCTTTATAATTATTCATGATTGTCTCCTTTGTAAAAGCCTTAAGTGACGTATGAAAGGTCGTTTTATAAATAGTATTCTGAAATGAATAATTGGTCAATATATTAAAGACAGTTGCTTGTCAATATATGTTATCAACATTCAAATCATAAAATTCACCAAATCGAAATCACTTCACATTAGGTGAAACCATATTCTCAGGTACAACGACTTCATCAAACTGCTCAGCTGTGACTAAATTCAGCTCTACAGCAACTTGTTTAAGTGTTTTACCTTCCTTATATGCTGTCTTAGCAACTTTTGCCGCGTTTTCATAACCAATCACAGGATTCAACGCAGTCACTAGCATCAATGAGTTATGCAAGAAATAATCGATCTTATCTTGGTTTGGCTCAATCCCCACAGCACAATGCTCATTAAAGCTATTACATGCATCACCTAGCAGTTGAATTGATTGCAGTAAATTATAAGCAATAACCGGCATAAAAACATTTAGTTCAAAATTACCTGAAGCACCAGCGATATTAATTGTCGTGTCATTACCCAAAACCTGCGCAACAACCATCGTCATGGCTTCACTTTGAGTAGGATTCACCTTACCCGGCATAATACTCGAACCTGGTTCATTTTCAGGAATACGAATCTCCCCAAAACCACAACGAGGACCACTCGCTAACCAACGAATATCATTGGCAATCTTATTTAAACTCGCAGCAAGTGTTTTCAGTGCGCCAGAAGCAAATACTGCAGCATCACGTCCAGCTAGTGCTTCAAATTTATTTGGTGCAGTCACGAAAGGTAAACCCGTAAGCTCAGCCAATTTCTTTGCTGCATTTATAGCATAATCAGGATGGGCATTTAGACCTGTCCCGACAGCTGTACCTCCTAATGGCAATTCATATAACCCCTCTAAAGCTTGCTCTAGACGTTTTAACCCATGATCGAGTTGAGATACATAACCACTGAATTCCTGACCTAAAGTTAACGGCGTTGCATCTTGTAAATGTGTACGCCCAATCTTAACGATATTTGAAAATTCTTGAGACTTCTGATGCAAAGTTTCTCTTAAAGCTTGAACTGCTGGAATCAATAACTCATTGATCTGTAAACTAGCAGCGACATGAATCGCTGTTGGAAATGAATCATTTGTAGATTGAGCTCGATTAACATGATCATTTGGATGAACGGGTTTCTGTGCTCCAAGCGGATTACCCAGCTTTTGATTCGCAATATTTGCAATTACTTCATTACAGTTCATATTACTTTGAGTACCAGAACCTGTTTGCCATACCACTAATGGAAATTGACTGTCCCATTGCCCCGTAATCACTTCTTCTGCTGCACCCACAATATAATTCGCCAATTCAGCAGGAATCTGATTTAACTCAGCATTGGTAAGTGCAGCCGCTTTTTTGACCAGCCCCATACCACGGATCATCGCACGAGGAAGTCGCTCACCACCAATTTTGAAATTTTGCAAACTGCGCTGGGTTTGAGCCCCCCACATCGCATCACTTGGTACTTCTACATCACCCATCGTGTCGTGTTCTATACGTGTTTGCATATCAACCTCAAATATTTCGCTATTCCTTGGAAGAATCATGTTTGATTCGGATTCATCCACCGTTGATTTGATGCTAATCAAAAAAACCATAAATGTAAATGATTATCATTTTAATCATTAAAGGTGCTTTGATAGTATCGCCATTGATCTTCAATCATTTGTTCTAGTGATCGATGTGCTTTCCATTTCAATAATTCAAATGCTTTTAAACTATTCGAACCAATTTGATCTAATTCTTGGAAAACATAATCAGTTTCCTCAATTCGAATTTTTGTTTCAGTCACTTTTTCTACCGTATTAATCAAGTTTTGAATTGAACTTGGCTGACCTGCGATATCAAATGCTTCGCACGTTGATCTTTGATTAAATAACCACTTTAAAGTTGCAATGACTGCCTCGCACACATCAATGATATGCACAAAACTTCGTTCAACCGTTTGGTCTTTTGTCTTGGCATTCTTTTGTAATTGAATGGAATCGCGCTGCATGGCTGCAACTTGTAACACCAAAGGCAAAATATTTTTAGGTAAAGGGGCAACCACTTCACCCAAAACTCCATGTTCAAAAGCACCAGCTACATTTGCTAGTCTCAGGATCGCAATACTCCATTCTTCATCCGTTTTAGAGGTATCACGGATGATCTCTTCAATCATTTGCTGGGATTTAATATAAGGGTTTGGATTGGCAAAATTGAGAGGATGCTCTTCATTTAAATTCAAACTCGAAGTGCCATAAACCGCCATACTTGAAAGATGCAATAATGTTCGTACACCTGTTCGTTGCATTGCACGCATCAGACTCATAATACAACTGACATTATCATTATAATATTCAAGCGGTTTTAAGCGAGATTCCTCTAAAGACTTAAATCCTGCAGTATGTATAACAGCACGGATTGAGTACTGCTCAAAAACTTTATTCAGAGCAGGCGTATTTCTAACATCTAGCTTTACAAAAGGTACATACATCCCAGAAATGTATTCAAGACGTTCAAGCGTTTGTAAATTCGCATTGGCAAGATTATCTACAATGACAACTTCTTGACCATGTGCCAATAAGCTTAAAACAACGTGTGAACCTATAAAGCCTAATCCACCTGTCACTAAAATCATTGTATACTACCTTTTTTGTTTAAAAGCCTGAATAAGCTATTTTCAGTTTGATCATCCTATGCGAAGTTTTAAATGAGTACGTTATTACTAATTACCTCGGCACCTAGCTCAATCCATGCTTGGCATGCATTAGGACTCGCACAATCATTGCAAGCGAAAGGCGAAATTTTTCGAGTTTTCTTTTATCAAGACGGCGTTCAAGTTGCGAACAACTTACAGTGGTCGCCAGATGATCAAAGAAGTCTCACACAAGAGTGGCAAAAATTAAATATCAAACTTCCTGTTTGCGTAAGTGCTGCCCTAGCACGTGGAATTACTGATGCTGAAAATGCTCAACGCCATCACATTGGGTCCCATAATCTGGCCGAAGGTTTTCAGCTGGTAGGACTCGGTGAATTGGCAGATGCTGTCTCATCTTCAGCACGTCTAGTTCAATTCTAAATTATTCATTTTTCATTGATTGTTGCAATTGAAAGGTAAATTGTGTGAAATCTGTACTGGTTATATTAACCCAATCAAATCTCAACTCGCTACAAGTTCATGAGAGCCTTTCTGCAACCATGGTTTTAGCAACTTTTGGCGCTGAAGTAAAAGTTTTATTGCAAGGCGCAGCCTTAAGTTTACTCCGCTCCGAATTAAACTTCGAACCCATTAAGCATGCGTTTAAACTGGCTTCTAACCTCGTCGATAGCTTTGAGTTTTACGATCTAAGCCCTATTTTGATTGAATCCAATCAACAAGATAATCCCTTTGTTCAACATACTACGCATGAAATTAAATTTATTGAATTCAATAAAGAGTTAATTCAAAGCTTTGACCATGTGCTGTATTGGTAACTCATATGACCGATAAAACGCTTTATTTAATACAATCTCAATTTGCAAATAATGAACATTGTATTCAACAGGTTCAAAAAACACTGGATAGCAATGATGCTTTAGTGCTTATGGGGGATGCAGTGTTGGGATTGTTTACATCATCTTTACTTACGATTCAAAACAAGGTCTACGTTTTAGATCGAGATGCTGAGTTATTACCTTCGCATCTATTGAACGGCGATTATTTTCAAATTGAAGTGATTGATTACACCACTTTTGCAGATATCATTTTGGGCTTTACACGCTGTATTAGCCTTAAATAAAACAAATTTATTGACTTAGGTTTTACCATGACCACTGAATTATCCCTTGAACTCGATCAAGATGGTCATTTAGTTGACTATACCATTTGGAATGAAAATGTAGCGCAAGTACTCGCGAATACGCTCGAGCTTGAGCTAACAGCTTGGCATTTCGAAGTATTGCATGCGGTTCGCCAGTTCTACGCTCAATTTGGCCATTCTCCTGCAACTCGTCCCTTAATCAAATTTTTAATGAGACACGTCAGCGCTGACATTGATAATGCAGTATTGCAAGAAAAGTTTAAAACAGGCCTAGTTGCTCGCCATCTAAGTCGATTAGCCGGAATACCAAAACCAGCCAATTGTCTGTGAGCCAAAGCTACTTTTTTGATTTACATAGCATAGTGAGTCAGTTCAGTTCGTAGCTTAAAAAATGAATTAATCAGTGAAATAGATATTAAAAACCCGCTATGCAGCGGGTTTAGACATCACCTAGACTAATGATGGTTAAGATGTCGCGTGTCAATCAGGGAAATTGGAGTACGTCAACTCAACGCAAAAAATTATAATAAAGTTCGAGTTATCAATTCAGTCCAAATTCATATCAATATCTGACAAATTTGCTAGTTTGCGCTACACCAATCATCAATAGTCATGCCCGATTGTTGAAAACTCGTAGATTGCTGATTTAAATAAAATTGCGCAATACGCTTCATTACATGTGCTTGTTCAACTTGAATAAAATGGTCTGCTAAACCAACAATGTTTTGATAGGCCTTTAACCTTCCGCATAAAGCAAGTTGTTGCTCCATCGGAGTGGCTGTACTGTGTTCATCATCTAAAATTTGCTTGGTTTGTTCGATCAGCTGCATTTCATGATCCAGTTTTTGCTGATACGCCATTTGTTGTGCATCAATCAAATCATTCGCTACAACCTGTTGTGATATAACAAAACTTAAACCTACAAAAATCAACCTCACCCATAACATGCGCATTAGATTCCTAAATCAGGCTCAGCTTTCCAAACATCCTCATAATCATCTCGATCAATCATAAAACGGAAACCTGTTTCCAATGCAAGAAATGGAATGGCATCGGGTAAAATTTCTTCAAGCTCTTTCACCGTCATCGTCTCAAAAAAATCTTCGCCCTCGCCTAATTCACCACCATAAATAAACCATGCCACTTTCTCACCTGGTTCAGGCTTATTACGTAAACCGACAATTGGCTCTTGATCTAAAGTATGCTTAGCCACAGCTACAACATCATCTTCATTCACTTTGATGTAAGCAGAATCAAACTCCTCACAGACTAATTTTTGCTCTTCAATAAAATCTTGCAACATGGATGATTCCATTTTCATCATAAATTCAGACCTAATTTTAAGCATAGTGTCGTATAAGCACAATCAATCCGACGAAACAATCTGTTTTTACAATGTTTTTTTTGCTATCTTGATTTTGTTACACATTCAAGATTAAATGGGGGGAATTTCATATGAGCAGCAATTCAAATATTTCAGCAACAAATACCGCTTCTCTACATGGTGGTAAACGTGCCAATGCAGGTCGAAAATCACAGTTTTCAGAAAAAACAGTAGTAATGCGTGTTCCTGAATCAAAAGTGATTCAAATTAAAGAATGGTTAAAAATACGACCTGAAGATGATTTCAATCAACAAATTGAAATTTCACCAATCCAATTTAGAACACGTTTAAAAATCACCTATCCTATTGAATCTGTGGCAGCAGGCTTCCCTTCCCCAGCACAAGATTATGTAGAAGGACATATTGATCTAAATGAATACTTGGTTCACAACGTAGCTTCTACTTTTATACTACGCGTAAATTCGTTATCAATGAAAAATGCAGGGATTGAAGTTGGTGATCAAATCTTGATTGACCGGAGTTTGAATGCAGAACATGGTGATATCGTCTTGGCGCTGATTAATAATGAATTCACAGTAAAAAGATTAATGTTAGAAAAACAAAATGATGGAACGATCCTTTTATGGTTAAAAGCCGAGAATCCAGACTACCCTGACATCTATCCTCGTAGCGAAGAACAAATCATGGTCTGGGGTGTAGTGACTTGTATTTTAAAAAAACTGAAATAAATTGATCTAAGCAGTTCACCCTACTCCTATGCAAAATATTTATCATCAAGAGATTTTTGCGCTCATTGATATTAATAACTGCTATGTCAGTTGTGAGCGTGTATTTAATCCAAGTTTAAATGGTCAACCGGTCGTTGTTTTAAGTAATAACGATGGTTGTGTCGTATCTCGTAGTGAGGAAGCGAAAGCTCTCAATATTGGCATGGCCGTGCCATGGTATGAAATTGAAAAAGATATGCTTAAGGCTGGTGTTAAAGTATTTTCAAGCAACTATGCCCTCTACGGCGATATGTCTAGTCGCTTTTTCACTATTTTAGAGCAACACTTTCATGCAGATTCAGATCTAGAGCCCTATTCAATTGATGAATGTTTTATTCGCCTAACACATTATCAAAGTCTTTTTGATTTAGAAAAATTTTGTCGAGAATTAGTCGACCGTATTCAACAATGGATCGGTTTACCTTGTTGTATCGGGATTGGTTACAGTAAAACACAAGCTAAACTCGCCAATCACTTTGCCAAAAAACGTTCTGGTTTTAACCGAGTGTGTTCTTTATTGGATTTGGATCCATGCAGTTTTGATCAATTACTTATAGAAACCTCAGTATCGGAAATTTGGGGCGTAGGTCGAAAAATTAGTAAACAACTTGAAAGTTACGGTATTTATAATTGCTATGACTTAACTTTTGCCAATGAACACTATTTGATGAAGCAGTTTTCAGTGCTCATGGGGCGTACCATTCGTGAGCTAAAAGGTCAGTCCTGTATTTCACTAGAAGATCCTGATTTACCGTCTAAACGAATCTTAGCATCACGAAGTTTTGCATCAGCATTAAAGGATAAAGCATTAATCAAGCAAGCCATGATTTTTCATTTAAGTCGGGCTCATGAGCGTTTAACCAAGCAAGAACAATTATGCGCCTGTGTCCATGTGTCTCTTTATGAAAAAATTCCAGTAAAACCATTCAAGAAATCACATTCTCATGTAATTGGTTTGGAATATCCGACGGATGATTTATTAATCCTGACCCATGCAGCACAACAGCAAATTGATGTTTTATTTAAAGAAAATATACGTTATGTAAAAGTTTCCGTCATGTTTTCTGCTTTGAGTGCTAAAAAAACACATACACATGACCTTTGGCAGCCTCATGATTTAATCCAGCAGCGAGATTCACTCATGACAACAATTGGCGCTATGAAAAACCGCTTTGGAAAGCATTGTATTCAAGTGGGCTATCATACCAATCAACAACAATGGAAAATGAAGCAATTGCACCACTCTCCACGCTATACCACCTCATGGTCAGAAATGCTGACTATTGATGACTCACATATGGCGGTTACACAAAACAAATGAATACTTTTGGTCAATTCGGTTTAAAATAGCAGACTCGAAGAATTAAAAGAAAAATGTAATTTTTTAACATTGCCAATTGACTGCAAAGTTCTCAAAATACAGCTCATTGACGACATTGTTTTTTTGCTATTTTTGAAACAAAATATAAATGAAAAAGCTTAAAAACATGCCATAATATGCAAACTTTGCAGACATCTTGCAAGGTTATATTGCAACTTTCATATTGGAGCTGTCTTCATGAGTTCGACCATTTTGGTCATACATGGACCAAATTTAAATTTGCTAGGAAAGCGAGAACCTGAAGTTTACGGACATTTAACTTTAGACGATATCAATCATCAACTCATACAGCAAGCTCAAGAAAGTTCAATTCAACTTGAAACCTTCCAAAGCAATTGGGAAGGTGCCATTGTCGACCGAATTCATCAAGCCCAAATTGATGGTATAAAATTTATCATCATCAATCCTGCTGCACTGACCCACACCTCAGTAGCAGTACGTGATGCCCTATTAGGTGTTGCGATCCCATTTATTGAAGTTCACCTTTCAAATGTTCACGCACGTGAAGCATTTAGACACCACTCTTATCTCTCAGATAAAGCTGTCGGTGTCATTTGTGGACTAGGCGCACAGGGTTATTCATTTGCATTCACTCATGCCGTGCAAAAAATTCAAACTTCTACACATCTTTAACCTTAGGAATACGAATTCATGGATATTCGCAAAATTAAAAAGCTCATCGACTTAATGATTGAATCGGATCTTCAATCTATTGAAGTAAAAGAAGGTGATCAATCCATTGCTTTAGCGCGTCGTAATCCTATCGTAGCCGCTGGTGTTGCACCAATACAATCTGCTCCGCCAGAAGCTCCAGTTGTGAAACCAGCTTCTCGTGGTGCTGTTGAAACCTCACCAATGGTTGGCGTGTTCTATGCTGCACCAAGTCCAGGCGAAGCACCATTTGTAAATGTAGGACAAACTGTTTCAGCAGGCGAAACGCTTGGAATTATTGAAGCAATGAAAATCATGAACCCAATTGAGGCAACTCAAAGTGGTGTGATTGAAGAAATTTTAGTTAAAAATGGTGATGTAATCCAATTCGGTCAACCTTTATTCCGCTACCGCGCGTAATCGTTGGGGGTTGGTATGTTGCAAAAAGTTCTCATTGCCAACCGAGGTGAAATTGCACTGCGTATTACACGTGCTTGCAAAACACTCGGTATTAAAACAGTCGGTATCTACTCGGATGCCGATAAAGACCTCATGCATTTACGCTTTGTTGATGAAGCCGTTTGTATTGGTCCTGGTGCAAGTAGCGAAAGTTATCTAAATATTCCTGCAATTATTACAGCAGCGGAAGTGACTGGTGCAGATGCAATTCATCCAGGTTATGGCTTTTTATCAGAAAATGCTGAATTTGCTGAGATTGTAGAAAGTTCTGGTTTTATCTTTATTGGTCCACGTCCTGAACATATTCGCCTTATGGGGAATAAAGTGTCAGCGATTATGGCGATGCGTAAAGCTGGTGTACCAACCGTTCCAGGTTCAGCTCATGCTGTAACACCAAACAATGCCTTGGCCGAAGCAAAAGAGATTGGCTTCCCACTTATCGTTAAAGCTGCTGCTGGTGGTGGCGGTCGCGGTATGCGAATTGTTGAACGTGTTGATACACTGTTGGAGTCTGTACAAGCAGCTCAACGTGATGCTGAAATGTGGTTCGGTGATGATACGGTTTACATGGAACGTTTCCTTCAAAAGCCACGCCATGTTGAAGTACAGGTGATTGGCGATGGTAATGGTCACGCCGTACATTTATATGATCGTGACTGTTCATTACAACGTCGTCATCAAAAAGTTCTTGAGGAAGCTCCTGCTCCGAACCTTCCAGAAGAAGCTCGTGCTGAAATTTTAGCAGCTTGCGTAAAAGCATGCGAATTAATGCAGTATCGTGGCGCAGGCACGTTCGAATTCTTATTTGAAGATGGTGAGTTCTTCTTTATTGAGATGAATACACGTGTTCAAGTAGAACATCCTGTGACAGAAATGGTAACGGGTGTCGATATTATTGAACAACAGCTTCGTGTAGCCGCTGGTCTTGGTTTAAATCTAGAACAAGATCAAATCAAAGTACACGGTCATGCAATTGAATGCCGTATTAATGCAGAAGATCCAACCACCTTCCTTCCATCACCAGGTAAAATCGAGCAATTCTACACACCAGGTGGTGCAGGCATCCGTTTAGATTCTCATATCTATCCAGGTTATAGCATTCCACCTTACTATGATTCGATGATTGCAAAATTAATCGCACATGGTAAAGATCGCGAAACCGCTTTGGCTCGTATGAAACAAGCCTTAGATGAAATGATCTTAACTGGAATCAAAACCAATATTCCGCTACACAAAGATCTCATCCTTGAAGATAAGAACTTTGCAGAACAGGCTATGGATATTCACTACTTAGAGAAACATTTGTTGAAACAGGTACAAGGACATAGCGAAGCTGAGTAATTACAGCTTTACAAGATGAATAAAAAAGCCTCTTTTTCAGGAGGCTTTTTTATTATTGAAGAATAGGCTGCAAAGATTTTAGCTTATGGCAATATACGATTAAGTTTTGCAAAACATTGTCCACCCTTTTCAGATGCACAGAAATTGATTTGATTCGGATTGTCCCATTTTACAAAATATTGAGACAAATCTCCTGCCTGATCTACTTGATTACCAGAGCAGTCTTTTTCGTTGTTCTCATAATTGACTTGCATGACCAAGGTAGGCAACAAGCCCGAAGAGCTGTCTTGAGATGGTTGATACTCAAATAAACCGACCGACCACTCTTTAGCACTATTCACGACCACCTCATTGTTACCACGGAAATTATAATACTCAACACATTTTTTATTATTTGGAATTTCCATTCCCCATAAACCTAAAATTTCTGGGCGCATGTTGATTCGAATATTATTTTCAGGCTGTTGTAAATCAGCACCTTTAGCTTGCGCTTGGACATTTTGATCGGCAGAAGAAAAAGACGTCATTAATAAAAGTAAAGGTGCAAAAAAAACTGTTTTTTTCATACAACATCTATAGGTCAACGTTTAGAGCTAAATTAGCACATTTCAGCAAGAAAACTCATAGAATTAACGTGATAAGAACAATTTTATATAAGAAAATGAATTCCCTATTGATGAACTTTAAATCATCAGCAGTTTAATGCGATCTATTGATTTATTAGTGCAAAAATATATTCTTATCAGAATAATATTCATTCTATACCTCACAGAAAGCTTAAAAATATAAGATTTTATGCAAGGGAATATACGTTAAGTATGACCATATGGATACGAACAGAGCTGATTAAAAACAATGCACAATCTTTTTTGATTGTCATGCTCATCATTACACTTTGTGCTTTGGCTGGAATACTTGGTCGACCTCTCTCATTTCTTGCAATTTTCTGGCCTGCAAATGCCGTACTACTTGGTCTTTTTTTAAGATTTAGTTATCTCAATAATCTTGGTGGCTGGCTTGGGGCCTTTTCTGGGTATATGCTTGCAGACCTAGGTACTGGCAACACTTTACAACTTACTTGGTTGTTAACTCTTGCTAACTTGCTAAACCCATTAGTGACCTTATACCTACTGAACCGGTTAAAAATCAATTATCAAGAATTCAATAAAGGTCTTACATTTGTTTACTTATTTTTAATTAGTGCTTTTGGAGGGTGCCTAGCAAGCCCAACCTTTGCGATTTTAACCATCCCTTATGTTCCTAACAGCTTTATGGAGCTCAGCCGTATTTGGGTTGATTTTGGCATGTGGTGGAGTGGTGAAATTCTTAACTTTGTCGCTTTTTTACCTATTGTTCTGGCATTACCAAGCAAAACTACAGTTCAACAATATTTTGTAAATCAAAAAAATCAACGTTTAAGTTTGCCCCTTGTCTTACCCTTCATATTTGTCGTTGTATCTGTAATTCTAACTCACTTTTTTATTGGCCCTGGCGCCATCATGTTCCCGATCGGAGCACTCATCTGGGCAGCATTAACCTACAATTTATTGTTGGTTGCAATCATCAACTGCTTTGTATGTATGTTCTTATACAACAGCTTAAGTGCATATTATCTAACAGAATCTCCAGAAGCATTTATTTCGACAACACTGTCTGTTCGCATCGGTCTTTTCATGCTGGCTTTAGGCCCACTAACATTATCAATTATTAGTTTGAATCGCCAAAAGCTATATCACCAAATATTATATTTAGCGAACCATGACAGTTTAACAACGACTATGAATCGCCGATATTTTTATGAAGAAAGCGAAAAGACGATAGACTCAACTCATAGGGAGGTGAAATCCAATATTCACAGCGTGTCTATTCTACTACTCGATATTGACCACTTTAAAAAAATTAATGATCAATATGGACATGAAATAGGTGATATTGTTCTCAAAGACTTTAGCAATATCGTCAGATCTCAAATTAGATCAAATGATTTATTCGGTAGAGTTGGCGGCGAAGAATTTGCCATCTTAATTAAAGATAGTAACCTACCAGCCTGCATTAAAATCGCACAGCGTATATGCGACCGCATGGCAGAAACACCGATTATGATCAGGCAAAATCAACATATCAATATTAGTGTAAGCATAGGTTTAAGTTATCAACAACTTCCGTCTGGCACCCCATTCCAACAATTGATTAATCGTGCAGATGTTGCCCTTTATCAAGCGAAATCTGAAGGACGAAATAGATTATGCGTGGATCCGCAATTACTATTTACTCAAACATCATAAGTCACTATCTTGCTTCAGTAGGCTTGAGATTTGGTAAAGCGGATAAAAATATGAAACCAATCAACGTTGAAGCTCCTGCAATGATAAAAATATAGCTGCCAGAAATCAGCTCCCAATATTGTCCTGCCAATACGCTTCCAGATGCCACACCCAAGCCCCACATCGTACTATACAAAGCTTGAGCTCTACCCTGCTGCCCAGCAGAAAAGTGCTCAAAAATAATGCGCATCGCCAATAAGTGAAATAAACCGAAACTGAATGCATGCATTGTCTGGGAGAGAAATTGGAGAACAAAACTTTCAGGAAATAAACCAACAATCAAAAACCTAAGCCCAGTCATCCATAAACAGATCGCAACCAACTGACGCCATGTAAAACGATTTAAAAAAAATGATGCATAGGCAAACATCATGATTTCAGCAATAACACCTGTTGACCAAAGAAATCCTGTTGCTGTGGTACTAAATCCAGATGACTGTAAGTAATTGCTATAAAAACTATAGAATGGTGCTTGAGCAAACAACATAATGAACTCAATTAAGAAAATTGCTTTCACAACTGGTTGTTTTAAGACTGGAATAATGGATTCAAGTGTTTTTTGGGCTTTTGGTGCGCCCTTCGGTTCTTTTACTGTAAATGACCATAAGAACGCTAGAAATGAAATACTCAGTAATAAAATCGGGAGATACTGAATATCGATGATTTCAAGAATTAGACCAATAAAGAAAACACCAACAATAAACCCAATCGACCCCCATTTTCTCACTTTGCCATAAAGTTCATTTCGTTTTTCGCCTAACCAAAATAATGTAACGCCTTCAAATTGAGCAAGTATCGCATTTTGAAAAAAGCTGAAGATCAACATTAACAAGGCAATTGATTGAAAATTATTGGGTATAATAAAAATGAGGAACCATATACTCGCTTCCATCCATGTTGCGATTCGCACCAATAGCATTCTTTTACCCGTTTTATCCGCCACCCAACCCCAAATAAACGGCGCAAAAAAACGTGTCATGATTGCAATTGCACTAAGCCACCCAATCTCTAAAAAGCTAAATCCCTGATCTTGCAGATATAGACTCCAATACGGCATGAAGGTACCGACAATCGCATAGTAGAAAAAGTAGAATCCACTTAGTTTGTGTCGAATTGGAATAGGTTGCATTAGCTTACATATCCTTGCATTTTCAATAACTTAAAATATTCTAAGGTTGCATAGCATTGCATTAGTTTGTCCTTAATTGCAGTTTAACTGTCTACAAATCAGTCTACAAACTTTAAAAAAATATTTTTCCTAATTTTTTGTAGACCGCAGCATAAGACACAGATATTCTTCATTTTATGATTAAATTTGATTAAAAGCACGTTGCATTAAGTGAGGTGATGGATTGATGGGGTTCTTAGGTGGTTTATGTCGCACTTCAAGTTTTACTCTGCCAGGTTATGATAAAGATGAACAGACATGTAACTACTGGCTAAGTAGTAAGAACTATCCGATGAAGATGAGAAATGAAATAAAAAAAGCATGTTTAAATAAGTGGTTAAAGTTAGTAGACTGTTATCGTTTTTGAATAAGACTTTAACTATATACAAAAGAGTTTCTAAATGAATATTAAATTTACTTTAATAAGCATAACTACTTGCTTTGTAATGACTGGGTGTACCGCTTTAGATAAAGCAATTTTAGGAATGCCTCTTGCAAGAACAATTACTCCAGATAGTGTTAAAAAATATAACTCACCTCAAGAATTAATTAATGGCGAACGGCTTAATGGTGACTATTCTGGTATTGGCCGTTTATATAAACCTAATTTAGGTCAGGTAATTATCCCTTATAAATATTTTCAATCCTTATGTATTTCACAAAAAGGAAGATTTAGCCCAATATTAACAAAAAGCTCTCCATATATTGGAAGTTATGAATGTATAAAAAGTAACAATCAATGGGCTGTAAACATTCAGGAAACTTCTAGAGATATAAATGGAATATATTTATCTTCAAATGTTTTGGATAATACGTCATTACGTATATTTAAATCGATTAAACAAGATAATGAAGCAGAAAAGCTTAAATTAATCCAAGCACAAAAGTCACGTGAGATTGCAGCTCAACGACAATATCAACAGCATTTGCTAAACAATGCCCCCCAACCTAGAGATATTGGAGCTACTGTTTGTAAAGATACGAGTGTCAATGAATACACAGGGTTGCTTGTCTTAGGTCAGGCTCAATATAGAGAGATTCAAAACGCTCGAGTTATTGCTAACCTAGAAAGTATGGGTAATGGCAACCAAAATATTAAGCTCAATATTAAAGGATGGCTAAATAATAATGGTGGTATTAGCTCAGGACCAGGCGTAGTTTATAATCAAACACCTTTAGAGTCAGGACGAGTAATCTGGGACAATAAAAAAGGTTGGTACAAGTGTAATTATTAATCAATATTATAAAAAATAGCCCTCACTTGGAGGGCCTTTATTGTAAAAAAACGGGGGGATTTTGGCAGCACATGGTGATCGCTGATGAGTGATCAATATTTCGTAATCAATTGAAGATAAACTGTTTTTTTTAATGAATGTTTGACTATTGCAGATTAAAACCTTTATAAGAGACATATGAAAATCAAACTTCAAAAGAGGATATTTTGAAAAAGCAAATTTTAGCAACACTTTTTTCTGTTTATTCTGTATCGGTTTTTGCTGGTATCGAATTTTATAATGGGGATAATGGTAATGGTGATTTGGAGGGTCAATTAAATGACAGATATTCTACTACAATCAATCTAAAAGCAGATAGAGAATGGAATAACGATGAAATTCGATCTTTAAGATTAAAATCAGTAGCTCCAGGTACAATAATTCGTTTATATGACAGCCCTGAATTAAAAACTAATGATGATTGGGTGGAGATTAAAGTTTTAGAGTCCAAATCAGATACAGTTATTGGAAATCTAGAAAAAAACGTAACGGAAAATTCATATGACCAACGCTATCATAGAGTAAATGGTTTAAATGGAAAGGTTTCAGCCATACAAGTGATTAAAAGTCCACTAGAAAATCAAAATCTTAGTTTAAAGGGGCTTTGTTGCATAAAGGTTTGAAAGGCTGAGTTCCCTTAAGCTACTCAAATTTAAGAGACAACTTGGGTATGAGGGCGACCTAATTCTGT
>NZ_JBWYIQ010000016.1:0-71208 GCF_056779795.1 Acinetobacter sp. ANC_7682
GCTGATGGTAGTGTGGGGTTACCCATGTGAGAGTAAGTCATCGCCAGCTCATTATTCTAAACACCCCCTTCAATAGAAGGGGGTGTTTTTTTATGCAGTAAAGAAAAAAATAAAGAATTAAATATAAAGGGAAATGTATCTTAGAACTCACTGATAAAGATTTTTATATAGTGAGGAACTAATAATAAAAGCCTTCATCAAATCTTCATTGATCTGTCAGAGGAATGACACCATCATGCCGTTTAATCATGAGTCCTTAATTAAGTGATACATATGGATTTATGAACAAGACACTTTTAAGCACAGTGCTATTGTCATTTTTAGCCCTTAGCGGTTGTAATGATTCTGATGATAAGATCACCTCAGATCAACAAAATCAAATAAATGAACCTACACTTGTTTCATTTGCAAAGCTTGATGTGGCTACCTATGCCGATGGACCAGATTCAGGACTTTATGTTAAAGGTGCAAATGGTATTTATCCACCATTTAAAGGTCAGCCAGTTCAAGGATTTTCTGGGGCATTAAAAAATGCTGATGGAACGTATCTTGTAATGTCTGATAATGGATTTGGTGCACAAGATAACTCAGCAGACTATCTATTACGTCTTTATAATATTTCAGTAGATTTTAGAACTACTAAGACCAACTCAAATAACGTTAAAGTACTGTCTCATATACAGCTTCGTGATCCGAATAAGTTAGTACCATTCAAAATTGTCAATGAGAGTACGCCAGAACGACTTTTAACAGGTGCTGATTTTGATCCGGAATCTATACAGCGTGATAAAAATGGCGATATTTGGATCGGAGATGAATTCGGTCCATTTTTACTGCATTTTAGTGCTGATGGTGTCTTAAAGAGTGCTCCGATTGCATTGCCTCATCCTGAAAAAGAAGGAGAAGAGCTTCGATCTCCACAAAATCAACTTCATCAAAGTGCGGCTGAAATAGAAAATGCGCTCGTGCAAAGAAGTGGTGGATTTGAAGGTATGGCTATTTCTCTAGATGGTCAATATTTATATCCAATGCTGGAAAAACCATTAAGCAAGAATGCGCAAAGACATTTATTAATTTCAAAATTTGATATTGCTAAAAAAGCGTATACAAATGACCATTACTATTTTGAGCTCGATCCTAAAGCAACAGCAATTGGTGATTTCCAGTTATTTAGTCAAAATGAAGGTGTTGTGATTGAGCGCGATGATTCTGAAAATAATATTGGTGGTTTCAAGAAATTAGTTCGCATACAACTGAATGAACCGAAGAGGTTGGTTAATAAGACTGACTTGGTCAATTTAATGGATATTGCGAATCCAAATCTATTATATGGTACGCCACGTGAGGGCGATATTATGACGGGTGAGCGTTTCGGTTTTCCATTCTTTACCATTGAAGATATTGTGATTGAAGGACCTGATTTAATCACAGTTCTGAATGACAATAATTTCCCGGGTTCGAGTGGACGTAATGCAAAACTTGCAGATGATAATGAAATTATTCAGATTAAATTAGACAAAAAGTTATATTAATTGTTCGAGACCTCATGGATTTTGATCTATGAGGTTTTTTATTAAATTAAGTGAAAAATATCATAATGAAATAAGTAATTTAATAAATTCGTATTTGAGCGAGATATCATCATTACTCACCAATAAAATGATGGAAACACTGATTTTCATAAGTCAAACCAACTTTGGTCTAATGCGATATTTAGATAAAAAACCTAATTTTGATTGGATTTTAGACTAACGTTCAATTTTTATTAACACAGAATTATGTGAAATTTACCTCACAGACTTTAAGCACACAATTTTGATGCGTCGCTCACAACAATTAAATTCAAAGTTGGTTGGATCGTGCTTAAAGATTATTGAAATACGATCTCTCACAGGAGGTGAGGAATGTCACAGCAAGCAATGAACGTCAATAAAATTATTGACCATGCTAAATTCACACCATTTCACTTCAATGTTGTCGCTTGGTGTTTACTCATTATCCTGTTTGATGGTTATGACTTAGCAATTAATGGCGTAGTTTTACCATTATTGATGGATGAATGGGGTTTAAGTGCTGTTCAAGCAGGCATGCTCGCAAGTACTGCACTTGCAGGGATGATGTTTGGCGCAATGATTTTTGGTTCTTTAGCAGATAAGATTGGCCGTAAAAAAGTCATTATGATCTGTATTATTTTATTCAGTGGATTAACCTTTGCGGGTGGTTTTGCATCCAATCCAACTGAGTTCGGTATTTTGCGTTTCTTGGCAGGTTTAGGGATTGGTGGTGTTATGCCAAACCTTGTGGCTTTGACCTCAGAATATGCACCTCAAAAAATGCGTAGCACCTTGGTAACTACTATGTTTAGTGGTTATGCGGTAGGTGGTGTGATGGCTGCATTATTAGGTTCATGGTTTACACCAAGTTTTGGTTGGGAAATCATGTTCTTTATCGCAGGTATTCCATTACTTTTACTTCCAATTATTTGGAAATTCTTACCTGAGTCTTTAACTTTCATCGTAAAAGAAAATCGTCAGGAAGAAGCTCGTCAAATTGTGGCGAAGATTGAACCTAAAGTAAAAGTTGAGAAAGATACAACTTTCGAGCTTGATCAAGTAGATGAGCCTGAATCGGCAACTGTTGTCAGCTTGTTCCGTCGTGGTCGCGCTGTAAATACATTGTTGTTCTGGGTTGCATTCTTTACATGCTTATTAACCATGTACGCTCTCAGCAGCTGGTTACCGAAATTGATGATGGCTGCGGGCTACTCAATGGATAATAGCTTGATGTTCATGATGGTCATGAATGTTGGTGCGGTAGTGGGGATCGTTGGCGGTGGTATCTTGGCAGACCGTTACCATTTAAAACCTGTATTAATGTTCTTAGGTTTAATGGGTGCGATTGTGATGAGCTTAATGGGCTTCCAGTCGAATATGCTGTTACTTTACATTTTGGTGTTCTTGGCAGGTGCTGCATCGATTGGTTCACAGATGTTGTTATACAGCTACGTAGCTCAGTACTATCCATTGGCAGTTCGTTCAACAGGGATTGGCTGGTCATCTGCGATTGGTCGTATGGGAGCAATTGTTGGTCCAATCTTGATTGGTGGCTTATTAGGGATGAACTTACCAGCGCATTTTAACTTTATGGCAGTAGGTTTACCTGTGTTAATTACCGCAATTGCAGTGGCTCTGATTATGAATGAAAGTGAATCTGAAAAGATTGGTTCAAGTCAGCCAAGTATTGCCAAAGCTTAAATAAATGAATGTTTTAAAAGCCTCCGTAAGGGGGCTTTTTATTTTATTAATATCGAATAAAATAAGATCTAATTTTCAATGATTTAATGATAATTGGATAATACAAAAAAAGGGGTACACTGGTTAATCAGCTTCATAATTTTCTTTGCTGCTTTAGGTTACATCTATGAATTTAGCTATTTTTATGAACTCAATGTAAAAGTTGCGGATGTTTTAAATTTTAGACATTACCTTATGAGTGGTTTTTATCATATTGGTATACCACTAATCTTTATAAGCGCAATAAATCAACTCATTAAATTTTTTAGTAAAGATATAAGTAGAAGTGAGTGGGATGTAATTGAAGAAAGAATTAAAAATGAAGATATAAACTCTGTAATCTGGTTTGCAAGAGGAGGCTTAATACTGGCAGTGATTTTCTGGTTACTTACAAAATATGAAAATCATTTTTTTATGCAGCCTACTATCTTTTCCGCATATCTTTATATATTAATGTGGGTATCTGGTCTTTTTTTGCTTCCTATGCTAAAAGCATCAAAGTCAGCTCTTAGTTCAATAATATTTTGTTTTCTAGTATCTTTGGGATTAGTATTTTCTGCAGCAGGCATAGGCTACAGTAGAACTGATTTACTACGAATAAATACAGAAAACATTATTAGAGACGATGCAATTGTATTAATAAAGAAACTTGATGACGGAACATATCAATGTGTTGCAAAAGATATTAAGTTCCCTAGATTTTTAGAGAAAGTTTTAGAAAATTTTTGAGTAGTTCTAATTTTAAGATTAAGGCAATATATCTTATTCATCAAGAGAGCAAGAAAATGAACTTTAATTCCATCTCCCCACTCCCTGACGATGATAGCGAACTTCATCTTCCTGAACTCATCTATTGGGCTTCATTAGGCGAAATCACAGAAGTTGAAACAGCTTTAAACAACGGAGCTGATGTAAACCAAATTGATGATGAAGGTTATAGCGCACTTCAAGCAGCCGCAGAGAATGGGTACTTAGATGTAGTACAACTGCTAGTCGCAAAAGGTGCAAATGTGGCTTACAAAGGTCAATTTACGGCCTTAGAACTTGCTGAAATGGCAGGCGAGCAAGAAATCGTAGATTACTTAAAAAGTCTGTAAAACATGCAAAATAAAACCCCTAAAAAGGGGTTTTAATCTTTTAAGACTGCGTCAATTCTTTATAAATGGCTTCATTAAATGCAGGAATATCATCAGGGCAACGAGATGTAATGAGCGGCCAGCCGCCAGTATTACAACGATGCACCTCTTCATCAACCCATTTACCGCCTGCATTTTCTAAATCAATTTTTACTGACTTATAAGACGTCAAATTTTTATCTTTGATACGTTGTGCATCAATTAACGTCCAAGGCGCATGACAAATAGCTGCGATTGGTTTTTGATGGTCAGCAAAACTTTGAATCAATTTTTGAACCTGTGGATGAATTCGCAAGTTATCCGCATTCACCGTTCCCCCAGGAATAATCAGGATGTCATAATCGTCTGCGATGACTTCCTCGAAGCTTAAATCAGGTTGAACTTGATCAGAAGGCTCTTGATCCCCAACCACAGTCTGAACAGATTTCTTTTCTTCAGCAGCATGATAGGTTTCAATCCCTTTTGATTTTAAAAATGCTAAGGGTTTGATTAATTCATCTTTTTCAACACCAAAATTTGCAGTAATAAATAAAGCTTTTGCCATGTTCACATCCTCAATCTTTAAAATTTTGTATGTAAGCGGTTTGCTCTAGGCTATTCCGTGTTGTAGGAACAGGATAAGTCGCTTGCACTTTGGAAATTACAGTAAGAGTTGTTGCGTGACACACTTTAAAGCTAACAAATAGAATGCATGAAAGTGTTGTGAAAGCGAAAAAGCATGATGCATAATTGTTTTACAAGCGTGACAACGTGTAGTGTGCTTAAAAAATTTTATGTGTAAGAAAAAGAAAAGCCCATCTTCCTGATGGGCTTTTCTTCGTATCGGCTGCTTTTAGGTATAACTCCTGTCGTACCTCACGTCCTGATGCTCAAACTTATTATTGTTGTTTTTTGTTTGGGAAACTTCCTGTTTCCTGATGGTTTAAGAATAGTCCAGTGTCGTTGATATGCATAGCCGACAATGGAAGAGATGATTGTAGGAAAATGCTTACAAAACAATCTAAGTGATTCATTTATCGTTCAATAGATCAATTTAGCGTTTTATATTTTCACGAATGAATTGATCACTGTATTTTATCAGCTGATCTAATGCAGGTTGCTCAACAGGGTAGTGCCCACCATTTTGTAAACTCATCACACGATAAGGTACTTTCAACTGTGTCAAAACAGGTTGACTCAATTTTAAAGGAGTCCATTGATCCTGTTCAGGTTGAGTCAGTAACACAGGTGCTTGATTAAACTGAGTCAAAGGATATGGTTTTTGGTAATGCATATAGCTGTTTAAAAACTCCACGCTCATACTATTACCTGCAGATGTTTTGTCAGCCAGCATGATGCGTAGGGCTTCAGGGTCATTGGTGAGTTTTGACATCTTTGAGACCAAGGACATAGGTAAGGTGATTTGCTTCAAAGGGGTATGTGCAACTGCTTTCATACTTGGCAAAAGAACAGGGCTTAGAGCACTAAAACGCATGGTTCCTTTTTGAACGTCTTTAAACTCTTGATCGAGAAAGGTCATTCCGATGATGCCATCGACATGTTTATTCTGCATGGCCACATGTAGCGTGAGCATTCCACCTGCTGAGAGTCCGTAAAGGAAAATAGGACGATCATCTTTTTGCGCTTGTTCGTTCACAAAATCATTGACCAATTTCACCCAATGATCATAACGAATTTCTTTTTTTGAAGGATATTGTGTCAGACCATAACCGGGTAAATCCAATGCGAAGGTTTCATATCCTTTTTGGGCAAGTGGACGCCCAAGAATTAAACTCATCTGACGACCATTTGTACCTACGCCATGTAATAAAATGACTTTGGCTGGCGCTTTAGTATTGGGATAAGCATCGACATGTACACGGTAATCATTCCAACTCCAGTAGTACTCATGTGGTTTGTTTTGGTCGTTGATACGAAACTTCAAAGGGAGGCTTTGTTGTAATTGTTGCCAAGCTGCTTGTTGCTGGTAAGACTGTGGAATTTTAGATTGAGTCCAAGCCAAATTAGAAAGTAATAAAGCCATCATAGTGGCAACGGTTGTGAGTATTATTTTGAGCACGCTTAAACGCCTTTCATTTTTTTCAAACACTATAAAAATGAAAAGCAACTTTGTTTATTACCCAAATCATCAGTCGTAAAAGAATTGAGTCAATTGTTAAGCTTAAGTTGCTTAAATTAAATGCATATTATTTTTTGTTTAGATTTGGTTGTATGTTAAATGTACAAAAATAGGTCTTAGGTCATCAGTGATGAATAGAAAATTTAAGCAGTTGTATTTGATTGTTTTTTAATCAAGCAAGTTGAGTTGAATTCATGGTAAAATTATCGGCTTTCATCTTTGATCTAATTTTTGATCTTCCATCTGCCAGCCGAGAATTGCTAGCCATGTCTACTGCTTATACCGCTCAGACTGCGCCAAAAGCGTTGTTTGATTACGACAAATATTGGGCGTCTTGTTTTGAACCCGCGCCTTTTTTGCCGATGTCACGCGAGGAAATGGACCAACTCGGTTGGGATAGTTGTGACTTTATTTTTGTTTGTGGTGATGCTTATATCGATCATCCATCATTTGTAACCGGTATCATTGGCCGTGTGCTTGAAGCGCAAGGTTTCCGTGTTGGTATTATTGCCCAACCAGACTGGACGAATGTTGAAGCATTCCGTGTACTTGGTAAACCAAATATTGCTTGGGGCGTATCGGCAGGTAACATGGACTCTATGATCAACCGTTATACGGCTGACCGTAAGATCCGTTCAGATGATGCTTATTCTCCAGATAACCAACCGAATAAACGTCCTGACCGTGCAGCAACAGTCTATTGTCAACGTTGTCGTGAAGCGTTCCCTGATGTTCCTGTTCTGCTAGGCGGTATCGAAGGTTCATTACGTCGTATCGCGCATTATGACTATTGGTCTGACAAAGTTCGTCGTTCTATTTTAATGGATTCAAAAGCAGATCTATTAATGTATGGTAATGGTGAACGCTCAATCATTGAAGTGATGCACCGTCTAGCCAAAGGCGAAAAAATTACAGACATTACTGATGTTCGTGGTACTGCATTTATTATTAATAAGCATAACCGTGCAGCAAAAGCCAAGTTTGTTGAGATCGCATCAAATGATGTCGATACCATAGGCCGTGTTGATCCAATCATCAATCCATATGTGATGACCGAAGATATTGATGGCTGTGAAATTGAGAAAGACAAAGGCAACAGCTTAACGCAGTATCAGAATTTCCAAAAAGAAGTGGTCAGTAATCCGATTGTTCGTGAAGGCGACAATTTGGATGCAGATACGCAAATCGTGCAGTTACAGCCATCATCTAAGGCGATTAAGCATAAGTTGCCACCACGTGAATTGGCTGTGATTCGTCTACCTTCTTTTGAAGAAGTTGCCAATGATCCTGTGCTGTATGCCCATGCAAACCGTATTTTGCATCTAGAAACCAATCCAGGGAATGCGCGCGCACTCGTGCAGAAGCATGGTGAGCGTGATGTCTGGATTAATCCACCGCCAATTCCATTAACCACAGAAGAAATGGATTATGTGTTCGACTTGCCTTATGCACGTCTACCACATCCATCTTATGGCGATGCGCGTTTCCCAGCGTTTGACATGATCAAGTTCTCTGTGAACATCATGCGTGGTTGTTTCGGTGGTTGTACCTTCTGTTCGATTACGGAGCATGAAGGTCGAATTATTCAAAACCGTTCTGAAGAATCGATCTTACGTGAAGTTGAAAAGATTCGTGATACGGCGCCGGGCTTTACAGGCATTATTTCGGACTTAGGTGGTCCAACAGCCAATATGTATCATTTGGCATGTAAAGATCCAGAAATTGAAAAGAACTGTCGTAAGCCATCGTGCGTGTTCCCGGGTGTTTGTCAAAACTTGCATACTGATCACGCACCTCTTACGCAGTTATATCGTAAAGCTCGTGCTTTACCCGGTATTAAAAAGATTTTGATCGGTTCGGGTCTACGTTATGACCTTGCAGTATTGAACCCTGAATATGTCAAAGAATTAGTCACGCATCATGTCGGTGGCTACTTAAAGATTGCACCTGAACATACCGAAAAAGGCCCTCTCAATAAAATGATGAAGCCAGGTATCGGGACGTATGATCGCTTTAAGCAAATGTTTGATCGTTTCAGTAAAGAAGCAGGTAAGGAACAATATCTTATTCCTTACTTTATTGCGGCGCATCCGGGTACAACCGATTACGACATGATGAACCTTGCAATTTGGTTGAAAAAGAATGGTTTCCGTGCTGACCAAGTACAAACCTTCTATCCATCACCAATGGCAACTGCGACCACCATGTACTACACCGGTAAAAATCCGCTTGCGAAAGTGGCACGTTATACTGAAGATGTCGACATTGTAAAAGGTGAAAAACGCCGCCGTTTACATAAAGCTTTCTTACGTTACCATGATCCAAATAACTGGCCTTTACTGCGTGAAGCTTTGAAAGAAATGGGTCGTCAGGACTTAATTGGTAATTCTAAGCAACATTTGATTCCGACGTATCAGCCTCAGGGCACGGATGGTCAATATCAATCTGCACGTAAGAAAAATTCAACTGTTGCAGGTGATTCACAAAAACGTACGGGTCAAACCGCTAATCGTGGTCAATCACAAGGACAAAATAATCGTCCGAAGAAAGGCCAAATCTTGACACAGCACACTGGTTTGCCACCACGTGAGACTGGAGATCGCAAAAAACCTTTTGGCGAGGGGAAACCTAAGGGTAAATCCAAACCCAAGTCTCGTGCATAAATGATAATTTCTTTTAAAAGGACGCTGCGGCGTCCTTTTTTGAACATTTTCTATACAATATTTTCGATGATGCTCATTTTATCGAAATATTGGGCTTGATTTGGGTAAGTCTCTTTTTTATTTTAAAATAATAATTTAAATTAGTAGTTTAGTGAGGTTTTGAGTTTTTCATTTCAGGTGATATTGTATTATCTTCAAATGAAATTTTCATCATTGTCCAACAATTATGTAATAGTGTGATGTGGTTCATGTTTTAAACTATAGCCAATAAGTGCAGAACATGTTTAATATAAGCTTGGTCTGAAGCGCTTTTCACTTGGACTATGCGATGTTTAGCATCAGCATAATGAAACAATAATAAAAGTTGTGTTTTTTGAAGTAGTTTAAAAAAGAAATTAACGATAAGAATTCAAATAAGGATACTAGTCATGGATATCATGATCATCGCGAGTGTGATCATACTCGCTGTGGTGTTGTTCATTGCTTATAAAGGATTAAAGCATCAACAACCCTCTGATAGCATGCTCCGTCAAAGAGCAGTGTTTAGCCCCTATCAGCAAGTAACTTTCAATCGTCTTAAAGAAATCATGCCAAATGCGCATATTTTGGCACATGTCTCTTTTGACGCCTTACTGACCACAAAGTTACCGCGTACACGCCGTAAATATGAGTCAATGTTTGCTGATTTTGTGGTGATGAATAAGGATTGTAAAGTTCTTGCCATTGTCAGTTTAGAAGATAAATTTTCATTCAAGCGTGGACATACTTTACAGTTTCAAAATGCATTACTTGAAACCGCGGGATACAAAGTGATCTCTTACCATGCTGTCCCAGAATATGTGCAGTTAAGACGTGATTTTTTGGATGAATACACTGAGGATATGCCAATTGAATGGGGAGATGAATCCGTGATTGAGCATAAATTAGAAAAGTATAGTGCTGGGCGATTGGCAGATATTCGCGCATTTAGCTAATCATCTTTGAAATAAAAAAGCATGCTCAGGCATGCTTTTTTTTATCAAGGTTTCGCGGCAATTACCGTTAGCTCAACAAGAACATCGGGATGATACAGTTTAGCCTCTACGCATGTACGCGGTAGAGCTTGAATATCAGAAACCCATGCATCCCAAACTTCATTGAATGCTGCATAATCTTTTTCAATATCTTTTAGATAAATTGTCACAGACATGATATGGCTTTTATCTGTACCTGCTTCAGCCAATAAACGGTCAATAATGTCAAAGGTTTGTTGTGACTGTCCACGAATGTCGAGCGACGTGTCTTCTGCTAACTGACCTGCCAGATGAACGAAGTGACCAAAAATAGCGACCTCAGAAAAACGTTTTTGAACGTGTAAACGTTGAACAGACATAAAACTCATCCCTTATAGATATAAATATAGATTATGAAACGCAGTATAGGATTCAGAAAGTATAGGGGAATTGGAACTATGAATTCGGTTTAATTGCTGTATCTCTGAAAGTTTATTTTTATGGGAGGAGATCAGAAATATTTGGAGGAAAAAGAAATTGTACCCATTCAGATTAGAGTGCCCTGTAATATTCGGATGGATTGTCACGCCAATCACAGGACAAATGTGTTAGATATAGGTCTTCTAACAACATCTCAGCAGACACATGGGTAAATGTATTGCGCGATTAGATTACTCTAAAAAGGAAAAAAAGGCGAAAAAAATTGACTTAATTTTGTTCTTTTGCATGAAAACTAGACGAAATTTACAATCCGAATAAATTGAGTTGCGTGTCTTGTTGTTTTTCTGAAAGTTGATACACCCCAACACCAATGAGTCTAAACTGATATTCATCAGGAATATTCATTTCCATTAACAATAATTTGAGTGCCAGTTGCAAATCCTCTATGTGATTGAAAGGTTGTTTAAAGCTTTTAGAGTGTTGTAAAACTTGAAAATTTTTAAGTTTGAGTTTGACGCTGATACCTCTAGCGATCATTTCCTTGTTTTGAAGGTTTTGCCAAACACGAGAAAGCAGTGAAGTCCAAAATTGATCACATTGGTTTAAAAAAAGATCTTCATCAAACGTGGTTTCTTTAGAAATTTGCTGTCTTTGGCGTTCGCTTTGAACAGGTCGCTCATCAATCCCTTGAGCATAGAGAAATAATTGTTTGCCATATTTTCCGAAATGATGAGTGAGAAATTTTTCTTCCACCTGCTGTAAATCCCCAAGTGTTTCGAGTTGCAAAGCTTTTAATTTTTCCTGTGTGACCTTTCCTACACCAGGGATTTTTTTGAGTGGAAGATCATAGATAAACTGTTGCACCTGATTGGGTTTGATCACACAAATGCCATTCGGTTTATTCCAATCAGATGCAATTTTGGCTAAAAACTTATTTGGTGCAACGCCTGCTGAGGCGGTCAATCCAGTAAGCTGAAATATTTCATCACGAATATGCATCGCAACTTCAGTAGCGCTTGGGATCTGCTGTAAATTTTCAGTGACATCCAGATATGCTTCATCCAGCGATAAGGGTTCGATGATGCTGGTATATTTTTGAAATATCTTATGAATTTGGGCTGACACATGTTGGTATTTAGAAAAATTTGGCTCAATGACGATCACTTGTGGGCAAAGTTTTTTGGCTTGTGTCATCGACATGGCCGAACGTAAGCCATACTCACGAGCTGGGTATGATGCTGCTGCAACGACGGCCCGTGGGTGATGAGATGCAATGACCACAGGTAAGTGTTGTAATTCTGGACGCTCTCTAAGCTCCACAGAAGCGTAAAAAGCATCCATATCGATATGAATTATCTTTCGCAAAATGTTCAATCAATCATGAGATGCCTTAATTTTAACCCATAATTAAGGCATCGTTGAGCTGATTATTGGGTATGCGTAAGGCTCCGTCAGTAAAGTCACCTTTCGACCTTGATGCTGTGCATGATCAATCACGAGTTGTAGGCTTTTCGGAGAATGATCTGCTATTCGTGGTAGAAACTCTAAAGGTTGTGAAAGTGGTTTAAAGAAATTGTCCCAATGAATTGGTATGACTTCTTTCGGTTGTAACTGATCAATGGTTTCAGCGAGATACTGTTGTTGAAACTCGGGTGATTGTTTTGAAAGCTGAGCAATTCCTAAAAACAAGACATCTACATTTAACTTCTGAAATTGATTAGGAAGTGCACCTGTGCTGGCTTTAACTAAAATTTTGTGATTATTGTGCTCAATCAAGTAGTCAAAGCTACCGCCTTCTTTAAACTCATAAAAACGTGCTGGCTGAGGCAGTGGATGCAGAATCTCTTCACCTAAATCATTGTTCACTGCTGTAGGTGGCGTATGTTGTGAGGGAATAGGCGTAATACGAAATGCACCCAATTGTAGTGCTTGAAAAGGCACAGCCAGTTTCAATTGATGCTCAGGCACTTTGCCGCCTCGTGCTATATTTAATGTACTCAACGAACCAATGATGTGAGTTTTGGGGAGTGAACTTCCGAGTACTGAGATATCCAAAGCATGATCATAGTGACTGTGGGTCACCAATATGGCTTTGAGGCGTTTAAGCTCATGGTCCTGAATCATATTGTGAAGCAGTGTTTGATCACTGGAAAGGCGTTGTAAAGCAATAGTCATGAGAGACGGTCGACTAAAAAAACCATCAATTAGAATTTGTGAATTACCATCATCAAATAGCAATGTGGAAACGCCAAAAAAGCGAACATTTAATTTTTTTTCACTGACGGGTTGGTCTATTTTAGCCTTCCATTGATTAAATTCGGAGAGCTTTCCTGATGGTTGCCATAAATAAAAAAACGCAGCCATGAGCGTGACAGCCAAAAGACCAATCACCGTTAAAATCCCTTTTTTAAGCGACATCATGTCATCCTTATAAAGCGTAACTCGCTTGCTTGAGCCCCGTTGCACTCTATTTTTTAGTTAGATCACTTTAGTTGTAACGTACTGACTCCTTAAGATTTATGGCTCAATTTGATTTAATTTTAGAAATTTTATCCAGTCGTTTTGATCGCCATTAAATACATTCAAATCCACTGGTGTAGAAATACCCTTAATTTTGCCTTTATTGGTGTATTGCCAAAAGATCCAATCTGGACTGTCTTTTAATTCAGGTTGAGTGGTGTATTCACGTACCCAGAGTGGGGTATCTGTAAAAGCGCCAGCAAGTACGATGTTATAGAAGGCTTTAGAAACATAAAAGATAGGTTGTTTGCCATAATGTTGATGCAGCAAATCGTGCATAACATCGATTTCATGTAACAGTTGTTCTTTGCTATAGGTATTGATGCAATTGCTGTCGTATTCCAAATCAATGACTGGGGGAAGGGCATCTTCTTTACGTGGCACAGAGTCAATGAAATTTAATGCCTGAACTTTCCCATCACGGCAAAGTCGATAGAAATGATACGCTCCGACTTTAAAACCATGCTCGCGTGCTTTAAGCCAATAATCCTGAAATTTTCGATCTTTAAAGTCGCCACCTTCTGTTGCTTTGAGGTAGACAAATTGATATTCCTTTTTTGGAATTTGCGACCAGCGAATCTCTTTTTGATGATGTGAGACATCAAATCCTTTGATTGGATATTCTTGAGCTGTTGCTGGTTGAAACGGCAAAAAGAAAAAGCTCAATAATCCGACCATGAGTGCGATCAGGGCTGCACCTAAAAGGGAGGTCCACAAGATAATCTTCTGCGAATAGATATGCTGCTTATTTTTTGAATTCATGAGCACTTAAAGATTGGTGCGAAATATGATTAATATCATAACGCGAATAAACGTAAATGGTAGCGACAGTATCTAGAATCCATATTCATTAGTCATCATCCATTTCTTTCGGAATTTTCCAAAAAATAAACATGGTAATAATATTAATTGAGCCCATTAAAATTAAGGTCCATTGGAAGGCCTGTTGCATTTGTGCAGTACTAAGATAAGCGGTGAACACATTAACCAGTGTACCTGCAAGCGCTACACCAATACTCATGGATACCATCATAATCATCGAGAGAAAACTGTTACCACTACTAGCATCTTGTTGAGGCAAATCCTTTAAGGTTAGCGTATTCATAGAAACAAATTGCAGTGAGTTCAACATACCAAAAATGAAGAAATGTAATGTTCTTAGCCATAAAGGTGTTTCGGCTGAGGTGAGGGCAAAACTTGCAATACATAAGCCAATAAGGCAGGTATTGACTAATAACACCCGACGATACCCAAATCGTTGAATAATTTGGCGAATGATCGGTTTTGATGCCAGTGAACCCAATACCGTTGGAATCATAAGTAAACCGGTAATAAATGGTTCAAAACCAAAAGCAACTTGTAGCATTAAGGGGATAAGAAAAGGCATCGCATTGCCGCCTAAGCGGGCAAAAAAGTTGCCTACAATACCAATCGCGAAAATTTGATTTTTGAATAGTTTCCCACGAAATAGAGCATTTTGGTGGGTATGGGCATGCACCATGTACCAAGCACTTGCAGATAAACCAAACACAATAAGAACAATACTCCACCATAGTGGAAGATAGGGGCTAGCAAAATTTTCAATCCCTAAACTTAAGCCAACCATCGCGATGACTAATAACAAGAAGCCAAAAAAATCAAATTTAGCAACATGGGTCTCGGTCACATTTGGCATGGCTTTAAATGTGAGAAAAACTCCAATGAGTCCAATAGGAATATTAATTAAGAAAATCCACTCCCAAGTCACGTACTCCACTAGCCATCCGCCAAGAGTAGGACCGATTAAGGGGCCAATCAGACCTGCAAGACTCATCAGAGACATGGCTGCAAGGAATTGGGTTCTAGGAATGATTTTCAACATTGCAAGACGCCCAACTGGAAGCAGTAAAGCACCTCCAATCCCTTGAATCACTCGGAAAAATAAAAGCTCATTTAAATTAGAAGAAAATGCACATCCGAGCGATGCCAAAGTGAAAATGATAATTGCAGAAAAATAAACATTTCGGACACCAAATCGGTCAGCCAGCCAACCACTGAGTGGAATACAGGCTGCGACTGACAATACATAAGCCACCACGACACTATGCATGTGTAGAGGATCTTCATTGAGGTGATGAGCGATTGCAGGAATCGCAGTATTGATGATAGTTGTGTCTAGACCTTGCATAAAAAAGCCGATCGAAACCAAAAACACCAATAATCTAAACTCAGGCTGTAAGGGTTGGTGTGCTGTGCTGCTCATCTTGTAGGATCATATTAGTAAGTTAATATTTTAAAACAGTTTCTCAGTATCACTTGTGGTTTATTTACGAAGGATTTGCAACAAAATTGCAATCTAATGGTCACAGCATTGTCATCGCATGGTCATAGAGTGTTGCCAACAACATCATAAGACGATTAAAAAAATGAAGCTAAAGTCTAACGCACTTGTGATCGCAATGTGTGCATTGGGGCTAGGGGCATGTAATGATGATACTAACAATATCACATCAGTACCAAATATTACGCCTGAATCGATTGAACTCAACTATCTCAGTCGTACAGAAAGTCGTGGTTTTGCGGTCAGCGCAGCAGAGATACCTGCCTATGATGCACAAAGCCAAAGATTGTTTGTTGTAAACGCAAAAGAAGGCATGGTTGATATTTTTGATTATCGCCAACCTCAGCAACCTAAATGGATTGGCTCTTTAGATGCTAAATCTTATTTAACAGACTCAGAAGTAAATAGTGTTGCTGTAAAAAATGGAATTGTTGCCTTGGCTGTACAAGCCAAAGATAAAACAGATCCAGGAATCGTGGCACTTTTTAATGCCAATGATTCGAGCTTTATTGCCCAAGTTCCAGTGGGTTCTCTACCCGATATGCTGACCTTTAGTGCAGATGGTAAAACCTTATTGGTGGCGAATGAAGGAGAGCCATCTCATGATTATGCGATTGATCCCGAAGGTTCGATTTCAATCATTGATCTCTCAAATTTGAACAAACCAGTTGCAAAAACAGCTGACTTCAAAGCCTTTAACAGTCAAGCACAGCTATTACGTAATCAAGGTGTGCGAATTTATGGTCCAAATGCAACAGTAGCGCAAGATTTTGAACCTGAATACATCACACTCAGCGCAGATGGCAAAATTGCATGGATCGCATTACAGGAAAATAATGCCTTAGCTAAGGTGGATGTTTTAAATGCCAAAGTCATGGCTGTTTATCCGCTCGGTTTTAAAGATCATGGCTTACAAGGTCATGGTTTAGATGTCAGTGATGCCGATGGTGAAAATGGTCTTGCGAAGATCAATATTCAAACTTGGCAGCATGTTCGTGGCTTATATATGCCAGATGCGATCTCAAGTTACGAAGTCAATGGTAAAACGTATATTGTCACTGCCAATGAAGGGGATGCTCGTGCTTGGGGTGAAGATGATCCTGAATATTGGGGAGAAAAATTAAAGGATAATCCGAGTGCTCAAGGTAATATTAAAAAGGGTTTTGTTGAAGAATGGCGTGTGAAGCATCTAGTCCATAAAGATGGTTTCGATAGACGACAAGGGGAAGATCTGCCACCACAATTAAGAGCACTGGCGAAAGGTGCTGAATTGAATCCTCTGCATTTTGCATATTGTGGAGCGATCGATGGAGATGCTAAAGGATGCCGTGAAGACAAGATGCTTGGTCGTTTGAATATCACTTGGACTGAAGGTTATCAAAAGAATACTAATGGCACACCTAAACTCAATGCTCGAGGCAATTTGGTTTATGATCATTTATATAGCTTCGGGGCACGATCTGTCAGTATTTGGACAGAAAATGATGCACAAACAGGATTAGAGCTGGTTTGGGATTCGGGTGATGATTTTGAACAATATATTGCTCAGCACCATCCTGAGATCTTTAATGCAAACCATGAAGAAGCAGGGATCGATAATCGTAGTGACAATAAAGGCCCAGAGCCAGAAGGCGTGGTGATAGGTCAAATCGGTCAGAAAACTTATGCATTTATTGGTTTAGAACGAGCTGGAGGCGTGATGGTATATGACATCTCCAATCCTGCCCAACCCCAATTTGTGCAATATATTCATTCACGAAAACTTGATGCAACCACTGCCGATATCGAGGCAGGTCAGGCAGGAGACTTAGGTCCTGAAGGATTAACCTTTGTTTCAGCAAAAGAATCTCCAACGGGTATGCCTTTACTGATTGTAGGGAATGAAGTCAGTGGTACTACAGCAACGTACCAGATCACGTTGAAATAGAGCCTGATCGTGTAGATGTATGATAAAAGAGCCATATGGCTCTTTTATTTTTTACTCGTCATGCGTAATGCTTTAAAGTCTTGTTGAATTTAGACCACGAATTGTTCAGGGCATTTCAAGTTTGCGATGGCATTGATGATTTGATGTGAATGCTCGCATACGATGATTTTTGCACGATGTTGAGCAGGTAGAAAACCTTCTTCTACTGCGTGATCGAGTTGTGCAATCAAGGCATTATAGAATCCATTGACGTTATAAATAATCATTGGTTTTTGGTGTTGATTTAACTGTCCCCAAGTTGCGATTTCTAAGATTTCTTCAAATGTGCCTAAACCTCCCGGGAGCGCAACAAAAGCACTAGCACGTTCAGCCATCATGGCTTTGCGTTCATGCATTGTTCTCACCACGTGAAGTTCTGTTAACTGATTATGGGCAACTTCGTAATCAAGCATAAATTCAGGAATAACACCAACAACTTCACCATGGTTTTCAATGACTGTATCTGCGACTTGTCCCATTAATCCGATACTTGCACCGCCATATACGATGCCAAATCCTTGCCTTGCAATTTTTTCAGCCAAAGCAATGGCTTTTTGTTGGTAAATAGGGTTATTGCCAAAACGAGAACCACAATAAAGTGCAATAAGGCATTGAGTTGCTTTTGATTTAACTGATGTATCGGTCTCTAAGGTGTTATTAAGAACGCTTGTATTCATATTTATTTACTCACCTTTTTTAAATGAACTTCATCATGCAGTTTAATCTAAGCAAGAAAGGTGACAACTGTATAGATAAATAAGATTTTTTTGAAATATTTTGTAGTTTCATTCCAAAATGATTGATAAAGTCAATCTTGATTCAACGAAAAAATAGTGAATTGCACTAAAATCTTTTCTATACTGAAAATCTGTTCGGCAACCAATACATCAATATGAGTAGTGATCGACATCGCTCAATAGAACAAAATATTATTTATTTTCTAAATTTAAATACTGCATTTATAACTTTGCCTCATCACTTTGGTTTAAATGAATCCCATCTTCCTGAAACTTGGGAGTGTAACTCATGATTTTTGAATGGATGTCTGATCCTTCCGCATGGGTGGGACTCTTAACCTTAATTATTTTAGAAATTGTTCTCGGGATTGATAATCTCGTCTTTATCGCGATTTTGGCGGAAAAACTGCCGCCTGAGCAACGCAATAAAGCCAGAATTTTAGGCTTAACGCTCGCGCTTGGCATGCGCCTAATACTTTTGGCGTCAATCGCTTGGATTATCACGTTAACGAATCCATTATTCCATATCATTGATCATCCGTTTTCAGCCCGAGATCTCATTTTGATTTTTGGCGGTATTTTCTTGTTAATGAAGGGAACTTTAGAACTACATGAACGTCTAGAAAGTAAAGTTCATGTTAAAGAAGAAAATCCTGTTCATGCTGCATTTTGGATGGTCATTGTACAGATCGTGGTATTGGATGCAGTGTTCTCACTCGACAGTGTGATTACAGCAGTCGGTATGGTCAAAGATCTTTCGGTCATGATGATCGCCGTAATTATTGCGATAGGAATCATGCTATGGGCCTCTAAAGCCCTCATGGACTTTGTGAATAAGCATCCAACTGTGGTGATTCTGTGTCTATGTTTCTTGATGATGATCGGTTTCTCATTGGTTGTCGAAGGCCTAGGCTTCCACATTCCGAAGGGTTATCTATACGCTGCAATTGGTTTCTCTGTCCTGATTGAGTTTTTAAATCAATTGATGCGCCGCAACCAAGAAAAAACGGTAACAACGACTGATTTACGTTTTAAAACAGCTTCTGCCGTCATTCGTATGCTGGGTGGTAAGTCAAAAACGGCAGATGCTCAATCGGCAAATACAGATGATGTCTTGGCTACCCAAGCGTTGGTAGAGGAAATGTTCTCGGATGAGAATGCGGTATACCAGAGCGTGATGTTGCAAGGAGTATTAGGTTTATCTGAGCGACCAGTCAAATCATTAATGACCCCACGTCCAGAACTCGAATGGATCGATTTAAATGACGATCCTGAAAGTATTAAACATCAAGTGCTTTCTATGAAACATTCACGTTTGATCGTTGCACATGGCGAGCTGGACAATATTGCTGGGGTGGTGCTCACGCATAACGTTTTGAATGACTATATTGAATCAGGCGATTTTAATTTCGAAAAACACATTCGAGAGCCTGTCATTGTCCATGAAAGCGCTCAAGTCTTAATGGTGATGGATCAATTGCGTCAGGCACCCTTACAAATGGCGATTGTGCTCAATGAATATGGTTCCATTGAGGGTATTGCAACACCGATTGATATTTTAGAAGCGATTGCGGGTGAATTCCCGAACGAAAATGAAATAGAAACTGCAGTTGAAAGCTTAGAGGATGGTTCACTCATGCTCGAGGGTTCAACTGATATTCGTCATATTTCATTATTGCTTGATCGTGATTTAGTTGATGAGTCAGAACAGTATTCTACGCTGTCTGGTTATATCTTATTCCATTTAGGACATTTACCTGAAAATGGAGAAACCTTTGAAGCAGAAGGGTATCTATTTGAGGTGGTTACAATGGATGGTCATAAAATCGAAAAAGTACATATTGTACCCATCGTAAAACAAGACCCATCAGAATGATTTAAACTCAGTTAAAATAGCATCTCATTAGGTGCTATTTTTTTGGAATATTGATGTCCGAACTCAATTGTCCTTGCGGGCATGGAATTTATACACACTGTTGTGAACCTTTACATCGTGGTCAGCGTGTTGCAGAAAGTGCTGAACAGCTCATGCGTTCTCGCTATAGTGCATTCGCTAAACATGAAATCGACTATATTGTGAGTACCACAGCATCAGGTCAGCAAAGTCATTTAGACATTGCTGCCATTCGGGATTGGGCGATGAGCAATCAGTGGTTAAAATTAGAGGTTATTCAGCATTTACCTCGTCTGGATAAAACCCATGCTCAAGTTGAATTCAAAGCACATTACCAACATGTCGATCAGGTACATCTCCATCATGAAACCTCAAATTTCGTATTCACCAATAGACAGTGGTATTTTTTAGACCCAACGACAGATCAAACTGTGACGATGAAGCAGCCTTGTATTTGTGGATCAGGAAAAAAATTTAAGCAATGTTGTGCGCGATTTCTCTAGAATTAATTTTTAATTAACTTAGAATATTGCGCATTAAAAACCCTCATTTGGAAGTAGGGCAATGTTACTCACCGTTATTTATATTATTGCGATTACTGCGGAAGCGATGACAGGCGCCTTGTCTGCAGGTCGACGAAGTATGGATTGGTTTGGTGTCATTATTATTGCCTGTGTGACTGCTTTGGGCGGAGGATCAGTTCGTGATGTTTTGCTAGGGCACTATCCTTTAACTTGGGTGAAACATCCTGAATATCTAGTACTTACATGTTGTGCAGCATTATTTACGATTTTTATCGCAAAATGGATGCGACATCTACGTTCGGTATTCTTACTTCTAGATGCCTTAGGTCTGATAGGTTTTACCATTATTGGTTGTCAAATTGCGATTCAAATGGAACAGGGTTTCGTGGTTTGTGCAGTGGCAGGGGTATTGACAGGCGTTTCAGGGGGTATTTTACGAGATATCTTATGTAACGATGTGCCTTTAGTCTTCCGTCGCGAACTTTATGCCAGTATTTCTTTTGTTGCGGTCATTTTCTATTGGGGCTGTATCGAAGTCGGTTTTTCACAAGATATCACCATTATTTCTACTCTTGTTTTTGGTTTCACATTGCGTTGTATCGCAATTTACTTTGGCCTTGAAATGCCAAAATTTATTTATAAAGATGATGATGAACAGTCGGCGTCATCAAAAGATGTAAATTAAACTTTTTACACTCATCTTTCAAAATGGCCGATAATGTGATCGGTCATTTTTATATGGTTCTTTAGAAAATAAAAATAAGCAGTGTTGAGAAAACAGCAATTGTCATTGGTTGTATTTAAATCACTCCTCACAGAGAGCATGCTATGGATTTAATCTCACGAATACAGCGTTTACCTATTGGTAAATTTCACTACACTTTGTTGTGGGTGATTGGATTAGGCTGGATGTTTGATGCAATGGATACTGGACTAATTTCCTTTATCTTGGCGAAGATGGCTGAAGACTGGCAAATGACGCCTGCTGAAAAAGGTTGGGTTGTATCCATAGGCTTTGTGGGGATGGTGATAGGTGCGGTGTTCTCTGGTGGACTGGCAGATCGAATCGGGCGTAAAGCAGTATTTGCTACAACTTTGGTCATTTATAGCATCGCAACAGCCCTTTGTGCTTTCGCACCAAATTTAACATGGTTATTAATCTTTAGATTTATTGTGGGTTTAGGCTTAGGCGGACAGTTACCAGTTGCCGTGACTTTAGTGAGTGAATACATTCCAGCCCATGTTCGTGGTCGCTTTATTGTGTTACTTGAAAGCTTCTGGGGGCTAGGCTGGTTATGTGCTGCACTGGTTTCTTATTTCGTCATCCCTAAATTTGATTGGCATGTTGCATTTTTATTGGGTGGTTTGCCTGCACTTTATGTCTTCGTTATTCTAAAAAAAGTTCCGGAATCTATTCCTTACTTGATCAATCGAGGTCGTATTGATGAAGCGCACGCGATTGTACAAAAAATCGAGCGGCAGTGTGGTGTTGAAGTCATCGACAAAATTGAAGTGAAACCAGTTTCAACACATTCAAATGTCAGTTTTGGTCAGTTATGGTCAAGCGGTTTCGCTAAGCGCAGTTTAATGCTGTGGTTAATTTGGTTTGGGATTGTTTATTCGTATTACGGTATTTTTACGTGGTTACCAAGTCTTTTAGTCAAAGAGGGATATACCATTGTGCAGTCTTTTGAATATGTTCTCGGGATGATTTTAGCACAATTGCCAGGTTATATTGTCGCGGCATGGCTCGTTGAAAAGTTAGGGCGTAAAGCGACGCTTTCAGGCTTTATTGCAATGTGTGCAGTATCAGCATATTTCTTTGGGCAGGCTGATACCGTAGCGATGATCATGTTCTGGGGATGCTTGATGTCATTCTTTAATCTTGGTGCATGGGGCGTTTTATATACCTACACGCCTGAACAATATCCTGCAAATATTCGTGCTTTCGGATCAGGTTGGGCAGCAGCAATTGGGCGTATTGGTGGGATTGTTGCACCTTTAGTGGTTACCCATATGATGGTGGCTTCAAATGGATTTAGCCAAGTATTTATGATGTTTACCGCTGTATTATTGGCAGTTGCAGCCGTGATCTTGGTGCTCGGTGAGGAAACCAAAGGTAAGACACTTGAGTCTATGGGGATGTAAATCTGTGAAAAAAGAGGAGCTAAGCTCCTCTTTTTTAGACCCATTTTTGACGTGCTTTAGTTAAGTCAAAATGTAATGTGTTCGACACTTGCTGGAGATTGAATTTTTCTTTATCTTCAGGGAGTTGAATTAAAATAGGCAAAGCTGATACCCCATTGTCGCCATTGACAAAAGCATAGTGACGCTCAGTCTGATTAATTGAAATCAAACTTTCAAACTCAAGGTACACCGTCGTTTCATCATGTTTTTTGGGCACTTTCACGAGATCTAAATATGCAATTCGTCGATTATTAATTCCAGCCAATTTAAGCGCTTCAAGATCCGATTTTAACTTTTCAGTTTTATCAAACATTTTTTGAAAGAATCCTTTGTTTGATTGGCTTTCGAGTTCTCTTTTTTTCTGATTGAAAGCAATTTGATTGACTTTATGTTGGTCTAGAGCATCGGCAATAATTGTTTTAACTTGCTCAATCGCTGCTTGAGATTTGCTATGACTTGCCGCATAAGACTCTGCATCTAAACTCACAAAAATAGTATGTCGTCTTTTTTCCATCAATTTTAAATAGGATAAAATTTTATATTCGAAAATTTGAGCTTGAGTATTGAAGGCGATAATGGGTTCACTTGAAAAGTCTTTATAAAAACTCGCAATATCAGAGAACAGACGATGCATACTGATAAAACAATAATCAAACTCATCAGGGTGACGAATTGAATGACGCAGTGCATATTGGAAAGGTTGCAAGATCTCAAGAGTTAAAGCTTTTTCGAAATCTAAAAGGCGCTCGTTAATGACTTGTTCGACTGAAAATCCAGAGGCATCGAGCGGTTTTTTGAGTAACGGTAATAACAGATCAAAATTGACGTTATGAAATTTTTCCATCAGATCCAAAATAGGAGTCGTGATCTGTCGTTGAATAGTAATAATTCGACTGACTTGCCATTTAAATTGTTCTAAATAACTTGGATCATTTAAACGTTTCTTATCCAACACCACGCCATTTAGGTAAACTCGATCTTCAAGACCTAGCTTTTCTTCCATTAAAAAGCGGCGGATAGAATATGGGTTCTGTCTAAAGTCATGAATGGTCGCGACCAGATATAAATACTGACTGCTTTCAATGACATCAAAATCACGAATTTTTTGTTCTTGAATAATAAAGTCTTGGAATAATGGATGGCTAATTTGCTTCAGTTGTCTCGGGAGGATGGTTTTGAACCAATAGCCTAAAATTTGATGTTTAATATGAACTTCAAGAATAAAAGTACGAATTTCTTCAGCTGTTAAATGTCGGCAATTATCAGGAACATTTAAGTCGAGTGTTTTGATGATATTTGCAGCATCATATAAAAAAGTTTTTCGTAGGAGTTGTTTGTCTCTAAGAAAACTTTGATCTTCTTCTGTTTCAATACGATCAATTTGATTTTGTACAGTTTCTAAGTAATCGGCGATTTTAATTACGTCTTGATATGATTTAAGCGTTTCTAAAGTGGCTGCGATCTTTTCAGCCAAAGTTCGCATTTTCGGTGAGATTAAATGACTGCTTAAATCCTGAAGACCAACAATGCCCTTAAAAGTGAATGATTGTCGATGTTGATCCCAGTAAATATTCTTCGCAGTCAGGAATTGTTCCTGGATCAGACCTTGTATTGGTGCGGGAACACTATTAAAAATATTTTTTAAACGCGTTTGCCAATGAACATCTAGATTAGGGTCAATTTGAAATAATTTTGAGCGAAGATCATAAGGAATGTAATTATGCATGTTTGTTCCGTTCATACGATGAGCGTATGTAAAAGCATTCGTTATAAAGTTGTGTTTTGATTATTGTATATTCAATATAATTAATTGGATACAAGAAAAAAGTCCAATTTAAAATGAAATAAAACCAACTGGCCTTTTTTTTGTTATTTTATCTTTACAAAGTGTCCAACCTTGCTTGTTCTTCGCAGTTTGGGAGACTAGCATACACCCTTAAACTATTCATTCATTAGGATTTCACGATTCAATGACAAGCCTTGCGCACCAAGCGACAGAGAATCGTTCTGTAGCAGAATTTACAGAACAAGCTTACCTAAACTATGCGATGTACGTGATTATGGATCGTGCATTGCCTCATATTAGTGACGGATTAAAACCTGTACAACGCCGTATCGTATATGCGATGAGCGAGCTTGGTCTAAAGCATAGTGGTAAACCCAAAAAATCAGCACGTACAGTTGGTGATGTTTTAGGTAAATATCATCCGCATGGTGATTCTGCTTGTTATGAAGCAATGGTCTTAATGGCACAGCCATTTAGTTATCGTTATCCATTTATTGAAGGGCAGGGCAACTGGGGGTCACCAGATGATCCAAAGTCGTTTGCTGCAATGCGATATACCGAGGCCAAACTATCACAATATAGTGAAGTCCTGCTCTCTGAGTTAGGTCAAGGAACTGTCGACTGGCAAGATAACTTTGATGGTTCATTAAAAGAGCCTGTAAATTTACCAGCACGCGTACCGAATATTCTTTTAAATGGTACGACGGGAATTGCGGTGGGAATGGCAACAGATATTCCACCACACAATTTACGGGAAGTTGTTAAGGGTACCATTGCACTGATTCGTAACCCGAATTTGTCTGATGAAAAAGTTGCTGAATATATTCCTGGTCCAGACTTACCGACTCAAGCAGAAATTATTACACCTGCTGATGAATTACTGAAATTACAAAGCACTGGGCGCGGCAGTTATCGCATGCGTGCGGTATATTCGGTTGAAAAAAATGAAATTGTCATCAGTGAATTACCATATCAGGTTTCTGGCTCTAAAATTATCAGTCAAATTGCTGATCAAATGCAGGCAAAAAAATTACCGTTGGTAAGTGATGTACGAGATGAATCAGATCATCAATGTCCAACACGTTTGGTAATTGTCTTGCGTTCAAATCGTATCGATGCAGATGCGGTCATGAGCCATTTATTTGCCACGACCGATCTTGAGTCGAGCTACCGCGTCAATATGAACATGATTGGTGCTGATGGTCGTCCACAAGTAAAATCAATCCGTCGTATTTTATTGGAATGGATTGAAATTCGTAAAACGACTGTGACGAGACGTTTGCAATACCATTTGAATAAAATTGAAAAACGTCTACATATTCTGGCGGGACTTTTAATTGCGTATTTAGATATTGATACGGTAATTCGCATTATTCGTGAGGAAGATCATCCGAAAGAAGTCTTAATGTCACATTTCGGTATTGATGAAATTCAAGCCGAAGCCATTCTAGAGCTTAAATTACGTCATTTGGCGCGTCTCGAAGAAATGGAAATTCGCCGTGAACAAGAAGAGCTTGAAGCTCGAGCAGCCGTGATTCGAGAGCAATTGGCGAATCCTGAATCTTTAAAAAATCTGATCATTTCAGAATTAAAAGAAGATGCGAAAAAGTTTGGTGATGATCGCCGATCTCCAATTGTTCAGCGTGAAGAAGCGACCGCGATTAGTGAACAAGATTTGATGCCAGCTGATCCTGTCACTGTCATTTTATCGGAAGCGGGTTGGATTCGTTGTGCGAAAGGACATGAGATCGATCTAGATAAAGTCAATTTCCGTGCAGGAGATCAATATTTAAGTCATGCACAAGGTAAATCCAATCAAAAAGTGTATGTATTAGATCAATCTGGTCGAAGTTACGCATTACCAATTACAGGATTACCTTCAGCGCGCGGCTTAGGTGAACCATTAAGCTCGAAATTATCGCCAGCAAATGGAGTAAATTTCCAACAAATTCTGATTGCTGAAGATGAGGTGGAAATATTAGCGATCAGCTCCAAAGGATATGGTTTTAAAACACAAGCGAAACAATTGGATACCAATGCTAAAGCGGGTAAAGCGTTTTTAACGCTTGCAGATGATGCAAGCGCAATGCCATTGCAACAAATTGATGGTACACATATCGCTGTACTCAGCAGTTCTGGACGATTATTACTGACAGAGCTGACAGAATTACCAATGCTCAATAAAGGAAAAGGTAATAAATTGATGCAGTTGGATGCAAAGGAACGCATTGTGTCTATGACAACACTTAACTTGGATGATGTGCTTCAGGTCGTTGCTGGACAACAACAATTGAAATTAAAAGGTGATGATCTGCTGAAATACATCGGTAAACGTGCTTCAAAAGGGCAGGTATTACCACGAGGTTATCAAAAAGCAAATAAACTCTTCATTCAAAGATAAAGCTAGCATCTAGTCGACAAAATACGTTATATATGAAATGTATTTATGGCTATGGATGCTTTATTGAGCAATAAATTAAATAAGATGCTCAATACATTATCGAAAATAAGAGTTTAAAACCAAGTATTACTAATTGGAGAATATGGCATTATGGAAAAGATTTGGTTCGCTGAATACCAAAAAACTGGAATTCCACAAACAGTAGAATTACCACCAGAAAATACCTCTCTTGTTGATATTTTTGAGAGAAACTTCCAGAAATTTGGTTCGCGTGATGCTTTTATCTTTATGGATAAAACATTAACGTTCAATGAACTTGATACGGCGAGCCGTCAATTTGCAGCCTATCTTCAAAGCCTTGGTTTAGCAAAAGGTTCTCGCGTAGCAGTCATGATGCCAAACGTACTGCAATATCCAGTGGTGGCACTTGGTGTATTCCGTGCGGGCTTAGTTCTTGTCAACGTGAACCCACTTTACACAGCTCGTGAACTTGAGCATCAACTGAATGACTCAGGCACTGAAGCGCTTGTGATTATTGAAAACTTCGCTTCTGTTTATCAATCAATTCTTGGTAAAACGCCAGTTAAGCATGTGATCGTGGCGACAGTAGGTGATATGTTAGGTACCTTAAAAGGTACACTCGTGAATTTTGTTTTACGTAAAGTGCGTAAGCAAATTCCAGCTTGGAGTATCCCAGGACATGTGAAATTCACGACTGCGATGTCTAAAGGCAGTTCTGCACATTATAAGCGTCCAGCAACAACGTTGAGCGACACTGCTGTATTGCAATATACAGGTGGTACAACAGGCGTATCAAAAGGTGCGGAATTAACACATCGCAACCTTGTGGCAAACTTAATGCAAGCAGATGGTATTTTCCAATCTAAATTTGGTGCTCAAGATGGTGCGAGCGACGATCGCATTTTCTGTGCATTACCGCTATATCATATCTTTGCATTCATGGTTTGTGCACTTTATGGTATGTACAAGGGTCAAGCAAACGTACTGATTCCTAACCCTCGTGATCTCCCTGCAGTCATTAAAGAGCTACGCAAATATCAGCCTGGTTTTTTCCCAGCAGTGAATACTTTATTCAACGCACTCGTTCATAATGAAGAATTCAAACAACTTGACCATAGCAAATTAAAAATGGCGATGGGTGGTGGTATGGCTGTATTGCCTTCAACTGCTGCAGCTTGGAAAAAAATCACAGGTACAAATATTATTGAAGGCTATGGTCTTTCTGAAACTTCACCTATTGCAACGGCAAACCCACCGGCATCTGAAGAGTTTAGCGGTACGATTGGTATCCCATTACCTTTAACGGATGTCGCTGTCTTGGATGACGATGGCAATGAAGTTCCACAAGGTGAGCAAGGTGAGATTTCAATCCGTGGTCCTCAAGTCATGAAAGGCTATTGGAACCGACCAGACGAAACAGCTAAGGTGATGACCGCAGATGGTTTCTTCCGTACTGGTGATATCGGTATCATGGATGCTCGTGGATACTTCAAGATTGTTGATCGTAAGAAAGATATGATCTTGGTATCAGGCTTTAACGTATACCCATCTGAAATCGAGGAAGTGATTGCAACACATCCTAAAGTACTCGAGGTTGCAGCGATTGGTGTGGCTGATGAAAAATCAGGTGAAGTGCCTAAGTTGTTTGTTGTGAAGAAAGATCCATCACTAACAACAGAAGAAGTATTAGCTTTTGCGAAAGAAAACTTAACAGGATATAAGCGTCCTCGTTATGTTGAATTCATGGATGAATTGCCAAAATCGAATGTCGGTAAAATCCTTCGTAAAGATTTACGCAAATAATTCAAATAAAAAAAGCGCCGTAAGGCGCTTTTTTTATTTTATTCTTTCATTAGCCAACGGTCGATATAAGGTCGCGCTGTTGCAATAATAAATGTGAATGTCAGCATTGTACCTAAATGACGTCCTACAGCAGAACTCGGTAACTGTCCTGAATAACTGAAGTAAATATCAACTAAGCTATATACTGAAATAATGCTCAGCCAGATCCATTTATTTGCTCGTTTAATACCTACCGCGATAAAGGCGATGCTGAGAACCAGCAATGTGCCGAGAGTCGATTGCCAATTCATATTGGCACAAATTACGCTGATCAAGAAAGCCATAATCGGAAGAACGATATAAAGCACACGATCGACACGTTTTTGATGTTGCTTTTGTAACTCGAGAACATCAAATAACTTTTTTTGGTCAGAATTGGTCATGCCATTACTCAGAATTTTAATAAACAAAATAATTTAACTAAAATTATCGCACAAACATCATGCTAAGATAAAACCAGCTTAAATCATTGGACTGAAATCCATGCACGGTATTGAAGGTGTTATTTACCTTATTTTAATTGCTTGTTTACTCCCTTATTTATTTACAGTCATTGCTAAAATTGCAGGTGGTTTCAAAGGGCAGGATAATCAAAATCCGCGTGAATTCATGTCTAAAACCACAGGCTTAGCGGCTCGAGCGAATGCTGCTCAGCAAAATAGCTTTGAAAGTTTGCCATTATTTATTGCGGCAGTTTTGATGGCTGAGTATATGGTTGTTCAACAACAATTGGTGATTCTATTAGGTTCGGCGTATATCGTCTTACGAATCATCTATGGGATTTGTTATTTATGTAATTGGGCGACCCTTAGATCAATTGTTTGGTTCTTATCAATGCTTTGTCCGATCTTATTGCTTTTATTAATTATTCGATTGCTCTAAGAAAAACAGACTAACACCATACCTAAAATACATCTTCAGCTTGTATAATCGAATGATGATTGCTGAATAAAGCGTTATAATCAACCCCATTTTAATGAACACTGACAGTAAAGAGTTTGCTATGAGCTACAGTAATATCCCTGCAGGTAAAGATGCACCAAACGATATCTATGTAATTATCGAAATCCCTGCAAATGCAGCACCAATTAAATATGAAATTGATAAAGATTCAGATGCACTTTTCGTAGATCGTTTCATGGGTACTGCAATGTTCTACCCAGCAAACTACGGTTATGTACCAAATACATTATCTCTTGATGGCGATCCATTAGACGTATTAGTTGTTACTCCACATCCTGTAGAACCAGGTTCGGTTATCCGTTGCCGTCCAGTGGGTAAATTAAATATGGAAGATGATGGTGGTGTTGATGCGAAACTTGTCGCTGTACCACACGATAAATTAACGCCAATCTATAAAGATGTTCAAGAATATACTGACCTTCCTCCTTTATTGATTAGTCAAATTGAACATTTCTTCCAACACTACAAAGACTTAGAGCCAGGTAAGTGGGTCAAGTTAAGTGGTTGGGAAGGTGCAGATGTTGCTAAACAAGAAGTGTTAAGCTCAATTGCTGCTTATGCAGAAGCAAACAAATAATTTGCCTGATGTATAAATAAAGCTACAAACTTTGATCTTGTAGCTTTTATAAAAAACCTGCACAAAGCGCAGGTTTTTTTATTGATCTTTTTAGTTGAAAATTAGAATAATTTCACTGGGATGTCTAACCAAATACGCCATTCGTTGGTGTCCCCAATTCCTTCACTTGTGAAATTAGGGTTATTAAATGAGTCACTGCCACGCAAGTATGAATGACGCAAACGTAAACTAGCATCTTTCAAAGCACCTGTTTGGATGGTATATTCAATTTGATTGAAGAATTCATGTTCCTCAGCTTGATCGATAATTTGAGTACGGTTATCTCGATCGGCTAAATCAATGTCCCAACCATACACAAAAGCAGTCGTCCAATTCAGACCAGCTAAACCATGATTTTTGAAATTGTAGTTATATTGAAGACCTATAGATTTCTCATCATTACTATTAAAGTCAGATAAATACGAGTTAGGAACCCAAATACTTTGTAAGCCATCTTTGTTATAAGCATAGTCATAGCCTGTGTTTCCAGCATTGTCTTGATAAGCTATCATGACATTGTGAACATCTTTACTGTAAGTAGCTGAGACACCCCAAATTGTATTTTGACGATCTTTTAGATCATTGGTTAAATGTGATCCAGTAGCTGCTTGAGCAGCCCATTTAGTATGATATCCCATAGCATCGAAAACTAGTGATGAATCATTTTTTAAAGGTTGGGTATAGCTTATATTCGCATAATGGCGGTCTAATTTATTTTTAACATCAACGCCATAATACGAAGTATTTAGTTGATCATTAAACTTATATTTAGCGCCCCAATAGACTGCACGATCTAATTCTTGTTCATCAGAACTAATCTCGTTAGACCACTGATTTTTTGTAAATTTTCCAGCATATAAACTTAAGTTTTCAATTTCGTTACTAACGATGGAGAGACCGGTGTAATATTCAGGAGTTAAACGTGCTGTATTACTTGCGATTACAGGAATTTCAGAAACTTGAGTGCCGTAAGTTGCAGTAGTGTTTGATACTCTAGCTTTTATAAATGCACCACCTCTAGCCCAGTGATCATATGCATCTTTAGTGCCATCTGAATTTAACTGATCTTTAACAGGAATCATTTGATTGCCTGTGTGACCATTTTTTCCTATTTTGAAAGAAGCATCACCAATAACACCAACACCGAAACCAACGATACCTTTCGTGAAACCAGACTCAATTTTAACCATGGCTGTTTGAGCTGCTGAGCTGGTATCTTCGACACCGTTCTTTTTATCACGATGCAAGAAACCTGTACGGAATAATACTGATCCTTCAGCATCTTCTACGAATCCCTTTGATTCACTTTGCTCACTCGCAAATGCAGTAGAAATTAAAGCAGTTTGAATAAGAACTGCTAAGCTTAGTTTTTGGAATTTTTGCATTGGGAGAGAGCCTCATACAAAATGATTATGGTTAATGTTTAGTATTTGTATACGTAATGTATAACAAAATTGGCTCTATTATTCACAATTTCGCACCTAAAGTCATAAGCAAAAAGTATATAAATTAAACTAAGTTGTGAATTATTAAAGATTAAAATTATTATAAAATTAAATTTAACTATTAATAACATATATTTATTTTTAACCTGATATTCTTTTTTTTATTTAATTTAGTCAATCTGGCACGTTTTTTTTTGTAACATCAGAAGTAAATAAGGATGAATAAAGGATTTTAAATAAGAATGATATTTATTCAGTTCATTTTCATTTAATTTTAATGTGGTTCAGACATCATTGGCTTTTCATGCCGCACTAAATTGATACTCCAATTTTAAATTTGTTTAAAAAATAGCCTTAAAATGATGCATCTTGTAAATGAATGTGTAATCTAAAAAGATATGCCTTTAACTCAAGTGGATCGTCAAAAAAAATTGCTTTGAATATTTTTAAAATAAGAAATTTAAATAAATATAATAATAAAATCATTAATTTAAATTATTTTATCTCGTTGTTTATATTCCTTTTTTATCTAAACACCTTTAACTTTGGCATAGCTATTGCTAATTCACATATGAGTTCAACGAATAAACCGAAAAAGCATCTAACCATGATGTGGGGGAACATAAATATGAAATTAGCAATTCAAGCATTGGGTCTAGCAGTTGTAGCATCTGCATCAACATTTAGTTTTGCTGAGGTACCAACTTCACCGCATTCTGTATCAGGTAATATCAGTGTTTTATCAAGTTATATATTGCGTGGTAATACGGCAGCTCCTGAAAATACTGAAGCTACATTACAAGGTGGATTAGACTATAGCCATAGTTCTGGATTGTACGCAGGGTGGTGGACATCTACGTTAGGTACAGATGCTTACGGTACTACCAATCCAATGGAAAATAATTTTTATGTGGGTTACAACGGTTCAATCAATGAAAACACTGGTTTTACTGTAGGTACAACTTATTACTATTATTATGACGTTGAAACGTCAGTTTATGATGGCTTTGAATTATTACTTGGTCTGAATTACAAAGATGTTGGAGTAACTGCTCAAACTTTGTTGGAAGATACAGGTTGGGGGAACGCTGGAGACACATATTTAAAAGCTACATATAGTTATCCTCTACCAAACGATTTTAGCTTGGACACAGCTTTGGGTTTATATGTTTATGAAAAAGACGGTAAGTATGTTGCAGAAACACCAGAGTCAGAAAGTTTTAATTTCCGTCACTTTGATATTGGTCTAAGTAAAGCTTTAGGGGAAACAGGTGTCACAGCAAGCATGAATTATATTATTGGTGGTGATGATCGTTATGGAAACAATTTTAAGAATAAAATGGTATTAGCATTGGGTTATAGCTTCTAAACTCAACTCAAATAAAAAAAGCGACTCAACTGAGTCGCTTTTTTTATTCCTGTTTACGATAAGAGAGTGCTTCGGTTAAGTGAGCTGTTTGTATATGTTCAGAACTCGCTAAGTCAGCAATTGTACGAGCGACACGTAAGATTCGGTGGTAAGAACGTGCTGATAAATTCAAACGTTGCTGAGCCATAGCGATAATCTTTTTTGATGAATCATTTAGTTGAGCTACTTGATCAAGCTGTTGAGAGCTTAGATTTTGATTTGTCATACCTTGTCGTTGAATTTGCAGCTCATAGGCCTGAATCACACGTTTTCTGACGGTTTCAGAATTCTCCATCGGTGTAGTGCTTTGCATGTCTTGGGGAGGTAAAGGTGGCACATCAATATGTAAGTCAATCCGATCTAGTAGAGGGCCAGAAATTCGATTTTGATAGCGTTTAATTGATTCAGGTGAACATTGACAACGACTATCTTGATTGAAGGCGTATCCACATGGACATGGATTCATTGCAGCCACAAATTGAAAATTAGCTGGAAAAGTAATTTGTCTTGATGCTCTTGAAATTACGATTTCTTTCGACTCAAGAGGCTGTCTCAATACTTCTAAGACTTTTCGGTCAAACTCAGGTAATTCATCGAGAAAAAGTACACCTAAATGGGCTAAGGTGATCTCACCTGGTCGAGGGTGTGAGCCACCACCAACCAACGCCACAGCGGATGCCGTATGATGTGGTGCTCTAAAGGGACGATGACCAAATTGATAAGGTGTATTTGCAATGGAGTAAATACTTGCAACCTCTAAGTGTTCTTGATTGGTTAATGGTGGCAAGATGCCAGACAATCTTGAGGCAAGCAGTGTTTTACCAGTGCCTGGCGGGCCTTTAAATAAAATCGAATGTCCACCCGCTGCTGCAATTTCTAAGGCGCGTCTTGGACGTAATTGACCTTTGACATCAGCGAGATCAAATCGATTTATTTGAGGTTGGATCGTTTTATTCGCTAATATGGGTTGAATTGGACGCGATTGATCAAAGTGTTGGCAAACATCTTTTAATGACTTGGCTGTATACACCTTAAAATTGGGAAGAAGTGCTGCATCATCCAAATTACTCACAGGAATCATTAACTCATGACCTGCGGTTTGACATGCCATTGCGATAGTCAAAGTTCCAGTTACAGGTCTTAACAGACCATCGAGTGCCAATTCACCTATAAATTCAAAACGGTCAATATTTTGATCATGTAGTTGCCCTGAAGCGATTAAAATCCCCAAAGCAATAGGTAAATCAAGCCTTGAACTATCTTTGGGTAAATCAGCAGGGGCTAGATTGATCGTCAGCCGTTTGGTTGGAAATTGAAAACCGCTATTAATGATTGCAGAACGGACACGATCCTTACTTTCTCGAACAGCAGCTTCTGGAAGACCTACAATGGTGAGTGAAGGTAATCCTTGGCTGACATGAACCTCGACTTCAATCAGTGGTGCATGTAAACCAAGAAGACCTCGGTTATAAATTTTTGCAAATGACATAAAACTGAACCGTTATTATATTATTTTTAGAATTGCTTTATTTTTAATCACTGACTTTGTATTTAAGCACTGTATTGGTGCAATGTTGCTTATTTTTGATCGGAAATTAAGCTTTCTAATGATTTTAATTGCGTTTGAAGTTCTGTTAAACGGGAATTGGCATTGTTTAGTGCAGTTTTCTGACGCTCGATTTCTTCTTTAGAAACCAGATCCATTTTACTAATCGCTTCGTTTAACAACGCTCTCACATTTTTTTCTAAATCTTTTTTGGGTTGGTCAACCTGTTCTAAGATTGCCTGTAATAAAGTTTCAATCATAGTTCGTCCGAATAATAAGTGGTCAACATTGAAGTTTAACATCGGTTTTGGATTGACCCTAATGTTAACTACATTTCATAGGTTAAACCAATAAGAACATAAAAAAAATCCATCAAAATTCCCAATATTTTTAGAACATAAGACCGTGTAGGCGTATAAAATAGGTTATAAATAAGTTCATGCTGGCTGATTAATATCCCCAACCATTATGAAGTTTGGCATGAAATTTGAACATAAAACCTTACTGGTGAAAAAAGCCGAAGGAAAACAACATGAAACTCGTAACAGCAATTGTAAAACCATTCAAATTAGATGACGTGCGTGAAGCACTCTCTGAAATTGGCGTTCAAGGGATCACCGTAACTGAAGTAAAAGGTTTTGGTCGTCAAAAAGGTCATACTGAACTTTATCGTGGTGCTGAATATGTGGTTGATTTTTTACCTAAAGTAAAAATTGAAATCGCAATCAGTGACGAAATGGTTGATTCAGTGATTGAATCAATTACACGTGTAGCTAGTACTGGCAAAATTGGTGACGGAAAAATTTTCGTGACAAATCTAGAACAAGTTATCCGTATCCGTACTGGTGAGACTGGTGCTGACGCAGTTTAATTTGGCATGAAGTTTGCTGAGTAGCGAATAACTCAAAAAACTAGGTTGGGGGATACGAATGAAAAAAATGCTAATGGCGCTGAGCTTGTCTGGCGCACTCTTAGGTGGTTCTGTCGCATGGGCTGAAGAAGCAGTGTCAGAACCGACCTCTCCTGAAGTAGCAGTTGTTGAAACTGAGGCTTCATCTACAGATTCTAATTTGGTTGAAACATTACCAGCAGCTCCAGAAGAGGCTCCTGTTGAAGAAGCGACAGTCCTTGATACGGGTGACACTGCATGGATTTTAGTTTCAACTGCACTCGTTTTACTCATGACCATTCCTGGTTTAGCGCTGTTCTACGGCGGTATGGTACGTAAAAAAAATGTCTTAAGTACCATGGCACACAGCTTTGTCGCTGCTGCGGTGGTCAGTATCGCTTGGGTGGTGGTTGGTTACACACTTGCTTTTGGTGAAGGTAATGCCTTTATTGGAAGTCTAGATAAATTTATGTTGTCTGGTATCACTACAGAAGCATTGAGTGGAACAATTCCAGAAATTTTATTTGTCATCTTCCAGATGACATTTGCAATCATTACCGTTGCCATTATCAGTGGTTCTATTGCTGAGCGTATGAAATTCAGTGCTTTTGTTGCGTTTATCGCAATTTGGGTGGTGGTTGTCTATGCTCCTATTACACATTGGGTATGGGGTGGTGGTTGGTTAGGTAACGATGGTGCACTTGATTTTGCTGGTGGTACTGTTGTTCATATTAACTCTGGTGTTGCTGGTTTAGTTGCGGCGTATATGCTTGGTAAGCGTATGGGGCTAGGCAAAGAATCAATGGCACCACATAACCTTACATTGACTGTCATTGGTGCGAGTTTAATTTGGGTCGGCTGGTTTGGCTTCAATGGTGGTTCTGCATTAGGTGCAAATGGTTCAGCAGGTTATGCATTGGTGGTAACTCAAGTTGCTGCTGCCGCTGCTGCCATCTCATGGTTAATCACTGAAAAAGTGGTTCGTGGCAAAGCTTCTGTGTTGGGTGCCGCATCAGGTGCGGTAGCTGGCCTGGTTGTGATTACGCCAGCTGCTGGATTCGTGACAGTAGGTGGTGCTTTAGCGATGGGCTTAATTGGTGGTGTCGTATGCTTCTGGGGTATTACAGCATTAAAACGTGCATTGAAAGCGGATGACTCATTAGATGCCTTTGGACTTCACGGTGTTGGTGGTATCGTTGGCGCAATTCTAACCGCACTCTTTGCAAGTGAGTTCATCATGGGCGATGCAGCACCTACAAACGTATTAAGCCAATTATGGGTACAAGTTGAAGGTGTTCTTGCAACAATCGCTTATTCAGCAATCCTGACATTCATCATCTTGAAAGGCATTGATTTAATCATCGGTATTCGTGTTGAGTCAGACGATGAGCGTATGGGTCTGGATTTAAGTCAACATGGTGAGCGTGTTGAATAACGATTAAACACTACAATCAATATATAGTGTGAAACAGCCCTTTGGGGCTGTTTTTTTTCTATATATTGATGAAAGCTCAACATGAGCAGAATTTTTTGATACACTTGGTGCAAATAGAATTTGTTCAATTAAACTGCTATGCATTGTCCATTTTGCAACGCCGCTGATAGTAAGGTGATTGATTCACGTTTAGCTGCTGAAGGCTGCCAAATTCGCCGTCGTCGTGAATGTATTAGTTGTAATGAGCGTTTTACTACTTTTGAAAGTTTTGAAGTGGTGATGCCTCGTGTCACCAAGTCCGATGGTAAAAACGAACCTTATGATGAAGCGAAACTTCGTCGTTCACTCATGCATGCTTTACAAAAACGTCCTGTGACACAAGAACAAATTGAAACGGTGGTCAGTGATATTCAACTTCAAATTCGTCGACTAGGTGAACGTGATGTGCGTTCGCGTACTATAGGCGAAATTGTAATGAAGGCTTTATTTGCACTCGATCATGTCGCATACGTACGTTTTGCATCTGTATATCAAGATTTCCAAGATGTAGAAGCGTTCCGCCGTCAAATCGAACAAATGCAACACCGAGATCAAGAACATTAATCTCGCCCCAAATTCAACTTCAAGGTTATGAATGTCTGAGTTCTCGCAACAAAAGATCGATCAAGATCAAATGTGGATGCGTCGTGCAATAGTATTGGCGAAGCAAGGTCAATATTCGACAAAACCAAATCCTAATGTAGGTTGTGTCATTGTCAAAGACGGACAGATTATTGGTGAAGGCTTTCACCCCCAAGCTGGGCAACCACATGCCGAAGTGTTTGCACTTCGTCAAGCAGGGGAGCAAGCACAGGGTGCAACCGCGTATGTCACATTAGAACCTTGTGCGCATTATGGTCGTACTCCTCCTTGTGCTAAAGGTTTGGTCGAAGCGGGCATTGCAAAAGTGATAGTGGCTTGTTCAGACCCTAATCCATTGGTTGCTGGTAAAGGTGTGGCTATCCTACAACAAGCAGGTATAGACGTTGAAGTCGGGATCTGTGAGTTGGAAGCGCGTCCTTTGAACTTAGGCTTCTTTAAAGCTATGTCTAAGGGATTACCTTATGTACGTTTAAAGGTCGCATCGAGTCTCGATGGTCGTACAGCAATGGCTTCAGGGGAGTCGAAGTGGATTACAGGTGAATTGGCACGTCAGGATGTTCAACATTGGCGTGCAATTTCTGGTGCAGTGATCACGGGTATTGAAACAGTGTTGGCTGATGATTGTCAGTTGAATGTCCGAACTTTACCGAATATTCAATTAGAACGAGTTGTGCAGCCTAAACGTGTGATTTTAGATCGTCAAGGTCGCTTACCTTTAGATGCTAAAGTGTTAGAGAATCCTGATACTGTCATGGTCATGGGGCCATTTCGAGCAGAGCTTGCACAACTTGGCGTGATTCAACTCGAAGTTCAGTCCTTAGCTGAATTGCTAAAAGTCTTAAAAGATTTTCAAATCTATGATGTGATGGTGGAAGCTGGTGCAACCCTATCTACTGCATTTTTGCAGGAAAATTTGGTAGACGAATTGATTAGTTATATTGCGCCTACACTATTAGGTCAATCGGCTCGTCCAATGTTTAATGCTGAATTTAATCTAATGACAGAACAACTCCGTTTTAAACTTCAAGATGTAACTCAGTTAGGTGATGACATCCGTTTAAAATTAATCCCTGATCAAGAGTCGCTATGAGTACAGAGTCAACGGTTTATCATAAACGTCGCCATGCAGCACGTACGACAGATGAGTATTTGTTTAATCAACTTGTGCCTTATTTAGGCAACAAGCGTCGTTTATTACATTTGATTCTTGAGGCATTAGAAAGCACTGGAACTTTGAATATGAGTTCAGGTCGAGCGCCTATCTTTGCGGACTTCTTTGCTGGGAGCGGTGTGGTTTCTCGTTTGGCTCGTCAAAATGGCTACAGAGTGATAGCGAACGATTGGGAGCCTTACAGCCACGCACTTAATCATGCCATATTGTCATGTACTGAAGCTCCTGCTTTTAAAGAATTAGGCGGATATCAGAAAGCAATTGATTATCTTAATCGCTTGCCTGAGGTCAAAGGATGGGTGACACACAATCTCTGCCCTCGTAATGATGAAATCTATGATCCTTCAAGAGACCGTTTATTCTTCAAACGTCGAAATGGCATGCGCATTGATGCAATTCGCCAACAAATTGCAACTTGGCAAGCTCAAGGTGCAATTGATGATGTCGAAATGAGCGCTTTACTTGCACCTTTATTGTATTCAGCAAGTTTTGTGAGTAATACTTCAGGCGTATTTAAGAGTTTCCATCACGGCTGGGGCGGTAAAACTCAGACGGCTTTAGAGCGAATTGAATCATTACTATGGCTGACCCCAAGTCGTTTTTGTGAAAATTCCAATCTGACAGGCCCAGCAGCTGAAATGTGGTGTGTGGATGCTCAACATTTAGCAAACCAAATGAGCGGTTTCGAAGTCGATGTGGCATATTTGGATCCACCCTATAATCAGCATGCGTATAGTAGCAACTATCATGTATTGAATGCTTTGACTTTATGGGATCAGGTGGATTTACCAAGTCCAGATACTAAGGGTTTCAAGAGCGGAATCGACCGTGCTTGGCGTAAAGAACGACCAAGCCCATACAATTCTTCTAAACATGCCAAAGAAGCGTATGAAAAGCTTTTGCAAACCATTAATGCACGCTATATTTTGACCAGCTATTCAACAGATGGAAATATTGAGGCTGGTGATTTACTTAAAGCGAATTTAGAGCGTGGACGAGTCACCATTTTGACTCAAGATGTTCCAAGATATCGTGTGAGTAAGCAGCGTCAGTCTGAGCGTGCGCGCGTTCTTGAGTTTATCGTGATTACAGACACGCACGCAAAATCAGGACCGCCAATTCGACAGTTACTTGGTCAGTTACACCACTATGCTGAATTGGGTGGTGTTGACACTACAGGCGTCGCTGAACAATTGGATTTATGGTAAAAATAGAACAAATTTAAGAGTACCCATTATGTTTACAGGCATTGTTGAAAGTTTAGGAAAAGTCGAAAGTTTACAAAATGTAGGTGGTGATATCCGCTTGCGTATACAGACTGATCTTGATATGTCTGATGTTCACTTGGGTGATTCTATTGCGACCAATGGCATCTGCTTAACTGTTATTGCATGGGGCAATCAATGGTACGAAGCAGATGTGTCACTTGAAAGTATTCATCGTACAACTTTATCGAGTTGGAAGGTTGGGCAAACCGTCAATGTAGAAAAAGCGATGTTACCAACAACTCGCTTTGGTGGTCATATTGTTAGTGGACATGTAGATGTTGTTGGTGAAATTACGGTGCAACGTCAAGATGCACGTTCACTCTATTTTGAGGTAAAGGCCCCGCCTGAAATTGCAAAATATTTAGCGGAGAAAGGTTCCATCACAGTTGATGGAATTAGTCTTACAATCAATCATCTACGTGGCAATGTGTTGAGTTTAAATCTTATTCCTCATACTGCAGAGCGGACCAATATTAGTACGTGGAAAGTCGGGACTAAAGTAAACTTAGAAGTCGATGTACTTGCACGATATATTGAACGTTTATTGCTTGGGGATAAGGCTGCTGAGCATAAACCTGAGTCTAAATTAAGCATGGAATTTTTAGCACAGAATGGTTTTTTACGTTAAAAAATGATTAAAATAGAAAACAGCCTAAATTTTTAGGCTGTTTTTTTGTTTAAATAAATTAGGTATACAATCTATCTAAAGGAGAAAGCAACATGCTCAGAGAACTTCAGAATGATTGATTTTTTACTGCATTTAGAGCAGCTTTTACCTAGTTTATTAGAGCAATATGGCGTATGGATTTACGCAATTTTATTTTTAGTGATATTTGCGGAAAATGGTTCCGTTTTCATGTTTTTTTTACCTGGGGACAGTTTGCTCATTGCCATCGGTGCTTTATGTTCGACCACTGAGTTGATTCATTTGCACTATATGGGATTGTTATTATTTATCGCCTCCGTCCTTGGTTATATTCTCAATTTCTATACAGGGCGATGGCTTGGTATTAAATATTTTAGCGAGCACTCACGTTGGTTAAAACCTGAGTATATTGCCAAAACCAATGCTTATTTCGAAAAACATGGTGGTAAGACCATTTTAATGGCGCGCTTTATCCCTTTTGTACGTTCTTTTGCTCCATTCGCTGCTGGCTCTGGATATATGAGCTATAGCAGTTTCATGTTTTACAATATTATTGGTGCTTGGATTTGGATCGCACTTTTACTAGGTATGGGGTATGGCATGGGAAATATATTCTCAGCCGTTTTAGATTTTTTTGCTTAAATTGATACTTCAAACCTGTTAAAAAAAGCCCTCAGTGGGCTCTTTTAAATTTTATTAATGGTGAGTGATGTGCGATCAAACCAATTCTCTACCAAAGCTTCATCTTGAATTAAAAAGTCGCCTTTTTTCGACTCATGTTTTAGATACACCAAAACGGATTGAAAATCTGCTCGACTAATCAATAGTTCTTGAGCACTTATCGTGACATGCTCGCCAGATTTCAAATGAGTGATTCGTTCAGAGATGTTGTTTAAAAAATTCATGGTGATACTTTCCTCATGTCCGTCAAATCGCAGAGAGCATTTAAATCACATTCATGGTGTGACAAATATGTTTCATTTTGATGACACTAAGCATCCACCGTTCGAGCCTCTAAGAGGGTAGAGATGTATTTTTTAAAATAAGTTCGATCTCTTCTTTTGCTGCTGCTTGGAGTTTTGATTTAAAAATTTGTACGGCATCTTCAATCATGGTTTCAGCTTCAAGCTCGAGACGTAAACGAATCGTATCTAAATCTTGATGAATTGATAAATGCGCAGAAGAGTTTCCTGAAAAGTCCCGATGGGGTGTAGTCACTTTTTGGTATTTTTCAGTATATTCATCGATTTCTGCATCAATCACTTGTCGTAACTGTACGAGCGAATCGGTTTGTTGTTGAAATTTAAGATATTCATCTTGTAGAAGCTTTTGATTATAAGCCTCTTGCAGTGCACGTTTTTCTGCTAATGATTTTTCTAAAGCCAATTGCTTACGAATACGAGCTTCTTCAATTAATCGTGCTTTTTCATCCGCATAAGCCTGTTCAACCTTTAATTGAGCCACTTGCTGGGCACGATTATCATGGTCTAGCCATTGCTCTGGTTGAGTTTGAGGTTCGAGTAAATCACTGATGCGATTAAGGTCGTCGATAAAAGCTTGGCGAACCGCTTCTGGCGCTTTCAACCAACGTTTTTTAAAATCTTGACCGACATTAATGGCCACCGTGATTCTCCTTTTTCCAATGACAACGCGCTAAAGTTTATGTGTTTGAGGTGAGATACCTAATTTTCGATAGGTTTTATATTTCTCTCGTCCAATTTCTTTGGCAGCTTCGTTGTTTTCAATAATTTCGATAATGTGACTGAAACGTGAAGGATCTTCAAGTGCATGAATGTGAAAGTTAAACACGATCCATTCCTGAGTTTCAGGGAGCTTAGACGAAATACAAATAGCTGCTGATTGATCATCAATGCCATGTGTCAAAAAACTCTGTGGATCGAAACTCCAAAGTAAATCATCGAGTTCGTTTTGAATGCTCAATTCTGGACAATGAATCCATATTTTTGCAGGGTGACGCAGAATTTTTCGACATAAACGACAGGCACTTTGGACCTGTCGTTCTGGACTCTTTTCAAATAAGTAGAAGCTGATTTTAGACATTAATTTACGCGATTTGCGAGAAATTGAACCAATAATGGAACTGGGCGACCAGTTGCACCTTTTGCTGCGCCAGATGTCCAAGCTGTACCAGCAACATCTAAATGTGCCCAACGATATTCACGTGTGAAGCGTTGCAAGAAACAAGCAGCTGTAACAGCACCAGCTTTTGGACCACCAATATTGGCAATATCAGCAAATGGAGAGTCAAGCTGTTCTTGGTAGTCATCATAGACAGGCATACGCCATACACGGTCAAAGGATTGTTCACCAGCTTGAGAAAGTTCATGTGCCAGTTCATCATCTGGTGTGAACATACCTGTTAAAACAGAGCCTAAAGCAACAACACAAGCGCCTGTTAATGTTGCGATATCAATCACAAGTTCTGGGTTAAAGCGTTTGACATAGGTCAGCGTGTCACAGAGGACTAAGCGACCTTCGGCATCTGTATTTAGAATTTCAACAGTTTGACCACTCATCGTGGTGACGATATCACCTGGTCGAGTTGCATGACCTGATGGCATGTTCTCAGCCGCCGCAATTGCACCTACAACATGAATCGGAAGGCGAGCTTCACAGAGTGAGCGCATGGTTCCTAAAACTGAAGCTGCACCACCCATATCGTATTTCATTTCATCCATGCCTAAACCTGGTTTTAATGAAATACCACCCGTATCGAAAGTGATTCCTTTACCCACGAGGACGATAGGAGCTTGTTCAAGTTGACCTTGATATTCAAGAGTAATGATACGTCCAGGGCGATCTGAACCTTTGCTGACTGCAAGAAATGCATTCATGCCAAGATCAGCAATTTGCTGTTCATCTAGCACGGTTACTTTCAATAAATCTGGGAATTCTGCTGCCAATGCAATTGCATGATCCGCTAAATATTCAGGAAAACAAATATTTCCTGGACGATTTGCTAAATCACGTGCAACGTTTTGACCGCTTTCAATTGCTTGAATTAAGTTGAGTTGATTTGACGTTAGCGTAGAGTTTGATGCAATTAGATGAACTTGTTCGAGTATAAAGTCATTTTTTTTCGACTTAAACTCGTCAAAAGCATAAGCAGATTGAGTGAGTTTAAGTGCAAATAAGTAGTGTAATTCATTCGGCAAAGCTGAAATATCAACACTGATTTGTTTGAATTTTTTTTGTGAAGCTTTGATAATAGTTTGTGCAATTTTTGCTAATTTTGCAGCTTTAACTTCTTGTGCATTACCTAAGCCAAGTAAAATGCTATTCGGTTGATTTTCAATTTGACCCAATAACGATAAAGACTCATTGAAACCTGCTTTGAATTGAGCTGCTTCAGTTAGGCTGTCTAAATTGTTGATTTGATAGTTGCTTTTAACTGCATGGGTGTTTTCAGAGTCGACTAAAATAACCAAATGTTGGCTTTCTGAAATTTGTGCTAATGATGTATTAATTGAAAGTTTCATATGCTTGTTGTGTGCCTATTGAGACCGTTTAAATCATTAAACCATTGAAACACTACCAATGATAGAATTTCAATGAGGTTTTATATTTTTAACATTCGGGTAAACTAGCGCTAGCCGATTTAACCTAATTTTGGAAGATTACTTTGATTATAAGACGTTACCTCGTCAAACAAGTGGTATCTACCTCTGTGGTTGTGATTTCATTGCTTACACTCATCATGTTGGGTGGGCGTTTGATCAAGTATTTTGGCGTGGCAGCTCAGGGTCGAATGGATGCAAGTATTTTATTTAGCATCATTGGCTACCGTCTTCCAGAATTTTTGACATTGATCTTACCTTTAGGTTTTTTCATTGGTCTCATGTTGGTGTTTGGCCGACTGTATGTAGATCATGAAATGGCGGTTCTCAATGGCAGTGGTGTTAGTCGTAATCAATTGGCTCGTTTATTGTTACCTCTCACAGCCATTTATTTGGCCATTCAAACGGTATTAATGGTATGGATGTCTCCATGGGGTATACGTGAATTTGAAAAGCTTACGACGACCCAAGCGGTTCGATCAGGCTTTGATTTGGTACGTCCAAAAGAGTTTATTTCCTCAGGTCCTTATACCATTTATGCTGGTGCACTTTCAGAAGATCGTAAAAACTTAAAAGAAATTTTCTTCTATCAGCGAGCAGATAAGCCTGAAAAACCTGACATCATGATTTTAGCGAAAGAAGCGACACGTGTTGAAATGGTCGGTGAAACAGCGAGTGTTGTTGATTTAACCCAAGGTCGCCGTTACGAAATTTATCAAGATAGTCCGAAATATAGTCATACTGAATTTGCTTCATATCGTTTGCGTCTTGAAAGTGATAAAGAGGCGAAATTTGAAAGTGGTGATGTAGAAGCGTTACCAATTTCGAAGTTAATTGAAACTCGTGAAGATCCTGTAGTAGCCAGTGAATTGGGCTGGAGAATATTTGTGCCATTTACATTGATTGTGGCATTGATGTTAGCAACGGCATTGTCTGAGGTTACTCCACGCCAAGGACGATATTTAAAATTATTTCCTGCACTCTTAATTTTTGCCAGTTTGATTGTGGCATTAATGGCGATTAAAACCAGAATTAGTAAAGATGAGATTGGTATTTGGGCTTATCCCGCTATCTTGATTGTTTATGCAGTGGGTGCTGCGATTTTCTCGCGTAAACAAAAACTAGCACCTAAGTTAAAAAAACGAATTGAGCAGGTGAAATCATAATGTTGGCACGTCGAATTGTCGCAAAACATGTGACGAAAACCACAGCGCTGGCGATGTTGGGTGCTACAGCGATTTTATCAGCCCTTCAAATTCTTTTTACCTATATGGGTGAATTAGGCAGCCTGAAAGAAGGATATGGAGCTTGGCAAGCGCTTATTCATGTTCTATGGGCTTCACCGCAATATTTATATGAAATTTTACCTATTTCAGCATTGATTGGTGCAGTGCTCGGTTTGGGTTCAATGGCTTCAAATAGTGAGCTGATTGTCATGCGCGCTTCAGGGATTAGCCTGTGGCGTATTGTGGGTTGGGTCATGCGCTCAGCAATGCTCTTGGTATTGCTTTCATTTTTACTCAGTGAATATGTTATTCCTTACACCAATGAGCGGGCGGAAAGTATTAAAGACCGTCGTTCTGTTGCTGAGCTTGGCGAAGTCAAAGGGTATTGGACTAGAGAAGGTCAACGATTTATTTATATTGACTATGCAAATGCGCAAGGGCAGTTACGTCAAGTTGAGATGATGGACTTTGATCAAGATTATCGTCTGAAGTCAGTCTTGACTGCGAATCAAGGTCAATTTGTACAAAATGGACAATGGTCTTTAATTGAAGCCAGTCAGATGGATATTTTTCCTGAAGGCTATTCGAGACTGATTCAAACTCCTCAGCAGGATGTTGCTTTAGCGCTTCAACCTAAATATGTTCATATGGTGACGATTGATCCTGAAGATTTAGCTCCAAGTCAATTGATCAGTTTTATGCGCTATATGGATGAATATAGTCAAGTTCCTAAAACGTATTTACTTGCATTCTGGCAAAAAGTGGCTTCGCCATTTGCATTGTTGGCACTTGTACTGATTGCTTGCTCATTTATTTTTGGCCCTTTACGTCAACAATCCATGGGATTTCGTTTAGTAATTGCGTTATTTGTAGGGCTTGGTTTTTACTACCTACAAGACTTCTTAGGGTACGCGAGTTTGGTGTATTCACCATCTCCCGCTTGGTTTGTTTTTCTGCCAATTGTGCTTATCTTTGCGGTAGGTAGCTATTTGCTATATCGAGCGCGCTAGAGAATTTTTAAATTGAAAAATAGATGGTCTAGATCAATCAAAGCCATCGTGTTCAGATAGAGTCTTAATGAAAAATTCGTTAAGATACGTTGATTAATTTGTAAACAGAAAAGAGTGTATATCATGACGGATGCAACTGCTGGCAAAATCCCTCACGTTTTAGTCATTATGGATGGTGTGGGTCATCGTGAAGCGGTCGAAGATAATGCTTTTCTTGCAGCGAAAACACCTAATTTAACTGCAATGAAACAGAATCATCCACATGGTCTGATTTCAGGTTCAGGTGAAGATGTTGGTCTTCCAGATGGCCAAATGGGGAATTCAGAAGTTGGTCATATGAATCTTGGTGCTGGACGCGTGTTGTATCAAGATTTCACTCGTATTACCAAAGATATCCGTACTGGTGATTTCTACAAACATGAAGTATTGGTTGATGCTGTAGAAAAAGCAAAAGAAAATCAAAAAGCAGTACATATTTTTGGATTGTTGTCTGAAGGTGGTGTTCACTCTCATGAAGACCACATTGTTGCTATGGCAGAGTTGGCACTAAAAAAAGGTGCTCAAGTCTATTTACATGCTTTCTTAGATGGTCGTGATACTCCGCCAAAAAGTGCACAGCCGTCTTTAGAGAAATTAGATGCACTATTTGCCCAATATCCAGGTCAGGGTCGAATCGCAACGATGATCGGTCGCTATTTCGCAATGGATCGTGACAATCGTTGGGATCGTGTCGAACAAGCATATCGTTTATTAACAGAAGGTGAGGCTGTTCGCGTAGTTGAATCTGCTGTGGAAGGTCTCGAACAAGCGTATGCTGCTGAAGAGTCAGATGAGTTTGTGAAAGCAACACGTATTGGGGATGTAGCCGCAGTACAAGATGGTGATGCTGTTGTTTTTATGAATTTCCGTGCAGATCGTGCTCGCGAATTGACAAAAGCATTTGTTGAACAAGGCTTCGATGGTTTCGAGCGTAAAGTTGTGCCTCAGCTTGCGAAATTTGTCATGTTAACGCGCTATCAAGCGACAATTAATGCGCCGGTGGCATATATGCCAGAACCGTTGGTCAATTCAATTGGTGAATACCTGTCTAATTTAGGTAAAACTCAATTACGTATCGCGGAAACTGAGAAATATGCCCATGTGACTTTCTTCTTCAGTGGTGGTCGTGAAGATGAGTATCCAGGTGAAAAACGTATTTTGATTCCATCACCAAATGTTGCAACCTATGATTTAAAACCAGAAATGAGTGCTTATGAAGTCACTGATGAGTTAGTGAATGCAATTAATTCAGGTGAATTTGACTTACTCGTTGTGAACTATGCAAATGGCGATATGGTTGGACATACAGGGGTATTCGATGCTGCCGTTAAAGCAGTAGAAGCAGTGGATGTCAGCTTAGGTCGTGTCTATGATGCAGTGATGGCGAAGAAAGGTCATATGTTGATCACTGCGGATCACGGTAATGTTGAACAAATGCAGGACTATGAAAGTGGTCAAGTCCATACTCAACATACAACTGAGCATGTGCCATTTATTTATGTAGGTCCAACTCAAGCAAAAATTGCAGAGGGTGGGGTGCTTGCAGACGTTGCACCGACATTATTGAATTTAATGCAGTTGCCTGTTCCTGCTGAAATGAAAGGTCGCAATTTAGTGACTTTAGTTTAAAAAATAAGAAGGAATTCAGTATGAATCCATTGTTATTCAAACTCATGTTAGGTCTAGCTTTAAGTTTGAATGGGGTTCATGCTTTCGCTGCTGGATCTAAGGGTCCAGCAGTTGATCCTTTAGAAGAAGACTGGTCATCAAACAGTTCAGAAGTTCCGATTGAATCTATACAGCAGTTTGTTCAGATTTACGGTACAGTAAAAGAAAACTATGTCACTGAAGTCACTGACGATCAGTTATTTTTACAAGCGATCCAAGGTTTGGTGAGTGGGCTAGATCGTTACTCTCGCTATTTATCTCCAGAAGATTATCGCCAACTCCTCAAATATACCGAGGAGGATTTAGCGAGTATCGATTTTGATCTTAGCTTTGATACCTCACGAGGTTTATGGCAGATCGAAAATTTAGATCCCGATAGTGACTCGGCAAAATTAGGATTGGCCAACGGCGTTACACTTTACAAAATTGATGGACAAGAGCTTAGATTGTTAAACCAAGATCAAGTCAAAGACTTGCTCAGCGGCTCGATTGGATCAACCATCAGTTTACAAAGATCACCGAACTCATCTCCAATTATTTTAGTGAGAAATCAAAAACTAGATGTTGCCGATATACAAGCACATATGCTGAGTAATCAAGTTTTACTATTAAAGGTGAAAGTTTTTCAGCAAGATACTGCGAATGAAATAAAACGTTATATCGATGAGCATCATAGCCAACAACTCAAAGCTGTTTTAATAGATCTAAGAAATAATCCGGGTGGATTATTATCTTCTGCTGTGGAAACGGCAGATTTATTTTTAAATCAGGGTTTGATTGTATCTACACGTAGCCGTTCAGAAGGTGATCAACAATTCCAAGCTTTACCTGGACATGAATTTACAGGGCTTAAAGTCGGAGTATTGATTAATCAACGTTCGGCTTCTGCAGCAGAAGTATTTACGGCAGCAATGAAAGATCATCAACGCGCCGTAATCATTGGTGAAAAGAGTTATGGTAAAGGTGTTGTGCAAAAACTCTTTCCACTTGAAAATGGTGCGGCACTACAAATGACAGTATCTCATTACTTAACACCCAATGGTGTCGAGATTGATGGGCAAGGCATAGCCCCTAATATCGAATATCCTTGGCCGCAGGATATGAAAGAAGAGGTTTACCTCCAACACGCAGCCGATTTGTTGTTAAGAAGCCGTTAAATATCATCAATATCGGGGTGATGCTAAGTTATTCATCTTCAGTATCTAAACCAAATTTTTTTAAACGATATCGTAATGAGCGGAATGTCATTCCTAATTTTTTGGCGGCTAGGGTTCTGTTCCAATGCGTTGAGTTTAACGCATTAATTAAAACTTCTTTTTCTACTTTCTCAAGGTATTGTTCTAATCCCTCTTCGGGCAAACCTTTGGGTGTCTGAGAAGGTAAATCAGTAGTTCCTTCAATTTGACTATTTGGTTGTTGTGCTAAAGGTGGGGATGTTAAGCCTAATGAAGGGCTTTTAACATGCTCGACGGCTATGAGCTTATCATCGCAAAGTGTAAGTGCACGCTCGATGATATTTTTAAGTTCGCGTACATTACCTGTAAATGGTTGTTGTTTAAGGAATTGTATCGCGTCTTGAGATAGTTGAGGGGCTTCAATACGCCATTCACTACTGATTTTATCAATAAAATGTTGAGCTAGAACGGGAATATCTTTGGGTCTATCGCGGAGTGGGGTAAGACGTAAATCCATCACATGAATTCTAAAAAATAGATCTTGTCTAAATTTGCCTTGCTGAACCAATTGCTCAAGATTTTGATGGCTTGCACTGACAATTCTAAAATCAACATCAAGCTCTTTATCACTGCCAATCGGACGTATTTTCTTTTCTTGAACTGCTCGTAGCAATTTAGCTTGCATGGCGAGTGAAAGCTCTGCAATTTCATCTAAAAATAATGTTCCACCATCAGCAGTTTGAATTAACCCTTGTTTGTCTTGGTCAGCACCCGAAAAACTCCCTTTGATATGACCAAATAATTCACTTTCCATCAGGTCTTCATTCATTGCACCACAATTGATCGCGACAAAGGCATGATCATGACGATTACTGAGTTGATGAATAAGATTCGCAACGATTTCCTTACCAGTCCCTGATTCACCTGTAATAAAGACGGGCGCTTGTGATCGAGCTATTTTTTTGATTGCCGTACGAAGCTGTTGAGTTTGTTCTGAGACACCAATCAGCAGTTGTTCCTCAAGCGGAAGCTGATTGAGATCATCATCCACTGCAGGGGTATGTAATGCTTTCTTAAGCAATTGATGCAAATGCTGTTGATTAATAGGCTTACTGACGAAATCGAAAGCGCCTGCTTTTAAAGCAGAGATTGCCAACTCCATATTGGCATAGGCGGTCAGTACCGCGATGGGCGTCTTCGGATAGTGCTGGGTGACGTATTTAACTAAATCGATGCCATTGCCATCTGGTAAATTGAAATCGGTGATACACGCATCGTATTTATATTCGCTTAGAAAACGTAGTGCTTGTTTCAAATGATGTGCCATATGCGTTTTAATGCCCATCCGAGAAAGGGTCATTTGCATCAACATACATAAATCAGGTTCATCATCGACTAAAAGTACTAAAGGTTGTTGCTTTACCATAACCTGATCTTATCCATCTAAACGTCTGTCTTATGGCATGTAATACGAAAACATGCACCTTGCTGTTCTTGTTCGATATAACTCAATTTTGCTTGGTTAGCTTCACAAATACTTTGTGATAAATATAATCCTAAACCAGTTCCATTGGTTTCAGTACTAAAAAATGGTTGAAATAATTGAGATAAATCATGTTGTTGGATGCCTTTGCCAAAATCGATAACATCAATAAAAATTTGATTTTCTGAACAACTGCTTCTGACAAAAATGTACTCTGCGGTCGGATCATTATGACGAATAGCATTACGAATTAAATTAATCAGAACTTGTCGCAGTTGGATTTCATCAAAATAAACTTCAAGATTAGCTTCAAGCTGTAATTGAATATGAGAACTGATATCTGCTAAATCTTGGTGAATAAGATCATGCATAAACTGTTCAAAATGAATTAGTACACCAGCAGTTTTTTTATTCTTTGCCATATCCAATGTGTCTTTGACGATTTTATCAATACGCTTTGCTTGCTTGGCAATCATTTGATTGAGCATACGTTTTTGTTCTTCATCCGAATCATCATTAAGTTCATTAGCTTGTACGATTGCCGCTAAAGGATTACGTATTTCATGTGCAATGCTGGCTGATAATTGACCAAGAGAAGCTAATTTCATTTGTTGAACTTTCTGATTAAGCTTTTGCGCATCTTCCAAAATTAATAGCGTGAGTGCTTGTTGAGGTGTAACCAGTTTTTGAACACGAATATCAACTGTATAGGATGATTGATGAGATTCAAACTGAAAGCGCTCTCCATGAGCAACCAATGTGTTTTTTAGAATTTCATAGAGATCTGGTTGGAAGTTGGCAAGATTATATTGTTCATGAGCGTACAGGGGCGAAATACCAAGTAAGGAATATGCAGCAGGATTGCAGACGATAATTTTACAGTGATCATCTAAGACCAGATAACCGACTTCGATTTGCTCAAGAATATAGCGATTAATATTTTGTAGTTTAAAGAGTTCATTGGCTTGATGTGTATTGACGGATTCGAGTACTTGAAACCGTTGTATTGATACTTGACCAATGCCATGAACCACAAAAAATAAAAAAGCAAGAAAGGCACTGTCACCAATATTATTTAGACTTTCAATGGAGAATAAACTGCCAAAAAACTGTTGATATACGACCCCAATCACCGCGACTAATGTGATGAATAAGGCTTGGTTTTTACTGAGTAAAAAGTTTGCTGCAAAGACGGAAATGACAAACAATAACCCAATTGCGATATTGGGACCACCGAGTGCAAAGGTAAGGGTATTTAGAAAGAGCAGGTCAACTGCAAATAAGGTGATAATTTGTTTAGAAATAGCTTGTGGTAAGTATTTTAAAACGATCGTTTGTACGATGCTACTTGCAACATAAAGGAGTAAAGCGTAAAAATAGATTGATTCATATTGATAAAAATAACGTTCAGAATCAATCGTCAGTAGGAATATGAGTGTTAAGCTTAAGGCGATAATGACACGATAACTTGAATATAGTGTTCCAAGACGGTAGATCGTTTGATAAATAGAAATTGAAGCAGCAGACGTCATTGGAATACTCAGATCAAATTAAGGTTTAATCAAACCATAACGAATTGCCAAATGAGTCAGTTTGACATCACTATCGATTCCTAATTTTTCAAATATACGATAGCGATAAGTATTCACTGTTTTTACGCTAACAAAAAGTTTGTCTGAAATTTCTTGGGCACTAATACAATTCACAACCATCATCGCGACTTGCATTTCACGTTCAGAAAGTGCGTCAAAAGGAGAGGTTTGTGTATCAGATAAATAAGAACTCGCAAGCTGTTCAGCAATATCTGCACTGAAGTATTTACCACCTTGCATGACTTTATTAATTGCACGCACCATTTCTGTGATCGGAGCTCCCTTCGTGATATAACCACGAGCCCCCGCTTTTAACAGTAGTGATGGATAGGGTTCTTCCGCTAGGCCACTGACGGCGAGAACTTTGGTGTCAGGTGCTGTTTGTAATAAACGGCGAGTGGTTTCTACGCCACCGATACCAGGCATATTCACATCGAGCAAGACGACATTAGGGTGGTGTTGACGAACAAGACTAATTGCTTCTTCACCGGACTCTGCTTGACCAATGACTTGAATATCTGCTTGATCTTCAAGCATACGACAAATACCTGTACGAACTAACTCATGGTCATCTACCACTAATACCGTGATCACAAACACCTCCTCTGAAATCTATTCTTACTTTTTTGTTACATGATGCAAAAATTGCTTGCATTGGACTAACAAAAATAGCAATGCTATTCCTAATCTTTACTAAAATACTGTGCATAATCACGTGGTTTAATATTAATCACGTTTGTACCTAAATGTAAGTCATATTTGAGGTGATTAGCAATGATGCAAAATGCCTCCGTAAGATGAGTAAGTTATCGTGAAAAAACAGAAATTAACGCTAATGCATGTGCTGACTACATCAGTACTACTCTCTATGAGCTCATTGAGCTTTGCAGAATTAATTAATCATGCTAATTCTGCACCGGGGCAGGCGAGTATCAGTTGGTCATCTGAAGATGCAAGCCAATTCTTAAATAATGATAGTGTCAAAGCTTCTACTTCCTCTTCAGAAGAGTATACACCTCAAGCAACGACCACGATTACAACAACAATTCGTAAATCTACAGGCCCTGCGACCTCAACATCACCAACTACGCAGATTCTTGATAACAGTCGCTATAGTAATCAACCTTCAGTGAACGCGCGTGCAGCGTTGGTCATGGATGCAAATACAGGTGAGGTCTTATTTAGTAAGAACACGAATACTGCTCTACCGATTGCGTCTGTTACAAAATTAATGACAGCTGTTGTGATTGCAGATGCACAATTAAATATGTCTGAAAATATTACACTGCAAAGCATTGATTTTGCAGGTGCGGGTGGTAAAAACTCAAGCTCGACATTGCGTGTAGGTGACACAATGAATCGTGCTGAAGCCTTATTATTCGCTTTAATGAAATCTGAAAACCCTGCAGCTGCGGCTTTGGCTCGAACATATCCAGGAGGTCGTGCGGCTTTCGTCTCTGCTATGAATAATAAAGCACGTGCCTTAGGGATGCATTCATCTAAATTTACTGAGTCTACAGGTCTAGATCCTCGTAATGTTGCTTCTGCGCGGGACTTGGGCATCTTGGTGAGTACCGCATCACAGTACGGTCTTATTCGTCAATTTTCTACGACGCCAACCTATGATTTTAACCTCGGTTATCGTGTGTTGAAATCGAACAATACGAACTCTCTCGTTCGTAACGGTGGCTGGAATATTAACATTTCAAAGACGGGATTTATTAATGAGGCTGGGCGTTGTGTGGTGATGCATACGACTTTGAATAATCGTCCAGCTGTAGTTGTGCTTTTAGGAGCAAGCAATACTCAAGCTCGTAATGATGATGCTGTTCGCTTAATGCGTTGGACCAGTCAGTTACCACGTGCGATCTAGACCATAAATAAAAAACCCTGCAGATGCAGGGTTTTTTATGATGCAATCTTACATATTAGACAAAATTGAATCGCGTACTTGATCCATCGTTGCATCAATTGAAAGCATGACTGCATCAGAACACTGTTTGATAGCAGTATCCGGATCTTTAAGACCATTACCTGTTACAGTACAAACAATGACTGAACCTTCAGCAATTTTGCCCGCTTTAATATCGCGGATTGCACCACCAATCGAAGCTGCAGAAGCAGGCTCAACAAATACACCTTCATACATAGAAAGCAAACGTTGAGCTTCTAAGATTTCAGCATCTGTTAATTCATCAAACCAACCTTGAGAGTCACGTACTACCGCTTTCGCATGGTTCCAGCTTTGTGGGTTACCAATACGGATTGCTGTTGCAACAGTTTCAGGGTTTTGAACAGGTGCACCACGTAAGAATGGTGCTGCGCCAGAAGCTTGATAGCCAACCATCGTCGGTAAACCTTCAGGTTTAGGACCAGTGAATTGATCAGTTTCAGCATCATAAATTACTTGCTCAAATTGATCCGCAGGTTGGTTTGCAACAGCTTCTGTATAACCCATCCAGTGTGCAGTGATGTTACCTGCGTTGCCTACTGGTAAGCAGTGATAGTCAGGTGCACGACCTAATTCATCAACGATTTCGTATGCAATCGTTTTTTGGCCTTGCAAACGGTAAGGGTTGATTGAGTTTACGATAGTTACAGGGGCTTGGTCAGCAACTTCTTTAACAAGGCGCATACCGTCATCGAAGTTACCACGAATTTGCATTGTGATCGCACCATACATCATTGCTTGAGCCATTTTACCCATTGCAATTTTGCCTTCTGGAATTAAAACGAATGCTTTAATACCAGCGCGAGCAGCATAAGCGGCAGCGGCAGCAGAGGTATTACCTGTAGATGCACAGATAATCGCTTTAGAGCCTTCTTCAACCGCTTTAGTGACTGCCATGGTCATACCACGGTCTTTAAATGAACCAGTCGGGTTTAAGCCTTCGTACTTCACATAAATTTCAACATTTTTGCCAATTAAACGTGGAATATTCGCAAGCTTAATCAGTGGTGTATTACCTTCGCCTAGGGAGATTGCACGAGTAGTTGCAGACACTGGTAAACGGTCGCGATAACGGTCAACTAAACCAGTGTAACGATTGGCATTAGACATGATGATGTTCCAATTGTGTGTAGAGCTGGAGAGGGCAGCAGTACCCTCTACCCGAGATGATTAATTATCAAGCGATTCTAAACGAATTCGTACAATTTCGCCATGGATGACGGGTAATGCTTGAATTTGTGAAAGCGCTTCATCCATTTTTGATTCAACAATAGGATCTGTCAGAATCACGATAGGAATAAGGTCTTTTAAGCGAGGTTGCTGCATAATGGCATCAATACTGATTCCTGCACGACTCAAGATCGTAGTAACTTCAGCAAGTACGCCTGTTTGATCTTCAGCATTAATACGGATGTAGTAACCCGTTGTCATTTCTTCACGACTTAGAATTGGTAAGTCTGTGAGTGCTTCAAATGCTAATTGTGGAATAGTTCCAGCACCGTCTTCAGTATAAGAAATGTCACGAACGATATCGACAACGTCAGCGACTACGGCAGAAGCAGTTGGACCAGCACCAGCACCAGCACCATAATATAAAGTTGGGCCGACTGCGTTCGCTTGTACGAGAACAGCATTTTTAACGCCGTTTACATTTGCGATCAACTGGTCATCTGGAATGAGCGTTGGGTGAACACGTAGTTCAATGCCTTTTTCTGCACGACGTGCAATACCTAAATGCTTAATACGGAAGCCAAGATCTTCGGCGTACTTCACATCTTGAGCAGTAACTTTGCCAATTCCTTCAGTAAAAACTTTATCAAATTGAAGTGGAATACCAAATGCACAAGATGCAAGAATGGTTAACTTGTGAGCAGCATCAATCCCTTCTACATCAAAGGTTGGATCTGCTTCAGCATAGCCAAGTTCTTGCGCTTCTTTCAAAACGTCCGCAAAAGCACGTCCTTTTTCACGCATTTCACTTAGGATAAAGTTGCCTGTACCATTAATGATGCCTGCAAGCCACTCGATTTTATTGGCAGCTAAGCCTTCACGAATTACTTTGATAATTGGAATACCGCCAGCAACAGCTGCTTCATAGGCGATCTGTACAGCATTGTCTTCAGCAAGTTTAAATAATTCGTTACCATGTTCAGCTAAAAGCGCCTTATTGGCAGTGACAACTTGTTTGCCATGAACAATTGCTTCTTTGATGACTTCATAAGCAGGGTGAATACCACCCATGACTTCAACAACAACATCAACATCAGGTTGACGAACGATATCAAGAAGGTCGGCACTTTGTTTAACTGAGTCTGGAAGATTTAAATCTGGGCGAGGGCGACGAGTACCCACATAAGTAATTTGAATTTCACGACCGGTGCGACGTCTAATTTCAGCAGCGTTTTCTTGTAATAGTTTAAGGGCACCACCACCTACGGTTCCTAGACCGAGTATTGCCAGACGAACTGGTTTCACGTCACACTCCAAAAAATATGTAAAATTTTATTGAACCTAGATCATAGCTAAAAAAAGAGGCAGACTCTAGGGTCAATCGAGTTAAATATTGATGTATAAAAAGCAGTAATTTATCTCATAAATATTAGTTATTTAAGCTACGTAGTATTTCATCTGCTGTCATGTATCCACCAAGATAAACACCTTCTGAGCTGTAAATTGCAGGCGTTCCATTTACACCCATTTTTAAACCCATTTGGTACTGATCTTTAACAGGATTTTCACAGTTGGTATTGTCCAATTGTTGACCTGCAATAGCTTGATCAAATGCAGTTTTACGATCTTTACTACACCAGACACTTTCCATTGCTGGGAAATACTGTTCTCCACGTGGCCACGCGATATAACGAACTTCAATTCCTTTAGAATTGATTTCATCCATATGTTCATGCAATTTATGGCAGTAAGGGCAGCTGATATCTGTAAAAACGTAAACGATATGTTTGGTTTTAGATTTAGCTGGATAAATAATGAGATCTTCAGCTTTTAACTGGCTTAGTAACCCTTTACTCCATGCCGACTGGAAGGATTGTCCAATATCTTCAACTTTTTTATTACCTAAACGTAGTAAATCACCTTGGAAAATATATTGACCATCTGCAGTAGTGTATACCGCAGTCATACCCTCTAAATTGACCCAGTAAAGATTTGGTACTTCGGTTGGTTTAATGTCGATAATTTTGGCATTGATATTTGCGGTTTTAAAATTTTTCTCTAACTTTTGAATCAAGCGTTGTTGCGCATTTCGCTCAGTTAAATTTGATGCTTGGCCGGTTGCTGGAGCAGTTGCTGTTAAAGTACCATCTGATTTTTGTGTGTCTTCAGACTTGGAGCATGCATACATAAAAAGCGTCGTTGCAAGGGTAGAAACGAATAAAATTTTCGAACGGGTAAATAACATAAACAACCCTTTTAAAGTTTTCAGCATTATTTTTACTGCGCTAAGCATAACAAAAAATATTCTCAAATCGTAAATTATAGCTCAGTGCTACAAAATTCAGATCGATGACTTAGCCACGGGGATGATGCTGAGCATGAAGTTGTTGCATGCGAATTTGTGCAACATGCGTATAAATTTGGGTTGTCGATAAATCACTGTGCCCTAAGAGCATTTGTACCACTCGGAGATCTGCACCATGATTGAGCAGGTGAGTTGCAAAAGCATGTCTTAATGTATGGGGGGATAGCTCTGTAGCTATACCTGCTTGGAGGGCATAACGTTTGATGGCATACCAAAAGTTTTGACGGCTCATAATCCCGCCATGTTGGGTCAGGAATAAGTAATCTGTAGCACTTTTATGGAGTTGGGGGCGAGCTTCTGCTAAGTATTTTTCAATCCATTCCACAGCAATTTGCCCCAAAGGAACTAAACGCTCTTTATTTCCTTTGCCCAAAATTCGCAAAAAACCCTGATTGAGATTGATGTGATCTATTCTTAAATTAATCAGTTCGCTCACGCGTAAACCACAAGCATAAAGGACTTCAAACATCGTGCGATCACGCAAGCCTAACGCTGTGTTTGTATCTGGTGCTTGAATGAGTGATTCAACATCTTGCTCAGATAAATCTTTAGGTAACGCTCGTCCTAACTTGGGTGTTTTATGTGCGGCTATAGGATTATCTGTTCTTAAATTTTGCTCTCTTAAAAATTTATAGAAAGACCGAAGTGCCGATAAAGTGCGAGCAATTGATCGAGGACTTTTCCCTTGTTTGGTGAGCTCAATTAGTACATCTGAAATATCATCATGTGACCATAAGGTCATGGGGCTGGTTAACAGAGTACTGCATTGGACTAAATCTGTGAGATAAGCATTTCGGGTGTGCGGACTAACAGACTGAGCGATTAAATAATCCCGAAATCCGTGTAAGAACGAAAGTTGTTCTGGAATTTGAATGGGTGCAGGAACTCGAGGTTTCTTATTAATCATAGGGATATTCGATTGGGAAATTCGATTGATTTAATTGAGATTATCTAATGTAGTGTAATTTTCTATGCATGTCGATGTGTTATAAGAAGATGCGAATCATTCTTGATGAGAGTGCGGTAATAATTCTCATTTGTATGTATACTGTTCAAAATTTTTTAGGGTTAGGTACGGTGCGTTTATCTGATTTGAAAGTCAAACAATCTGCCATCATTACGCAAGTGCATCGCACTGTAGATGGTACTTCTACAGATATGGTGGCAAGTCGTTTAGAAACGCTAGGATTTGTTTCCGGAACTAAAGTACAAGTCATTACGAAAGGACTGTTTGGCGGCGATCCAATTCTCATTCAAGTGGGTTTTACTCGCTTTGCCTTAAGAAAAAATGAAGCACAAAAAATTGAAATAGAAGGAGTGTCGGCATGAGCGATGCGTTGCGTGTTGCCCTTGTTGGTAATCCTAACTGTGGTAAAACTTCATTATTCAATCATTTGACTGGAACACGCCAAAAAGTAGGTAACTATGCAGGTGTAACCGTTGAGCGAAAAATTGGTCACTTCACGCTAAACTCAGGTAAAGCGGTTCGTGTTTTAGACTTGCCAGGAACGTATAGTTTAGACGCAACTAGTCCAGATGAAGAAATCACCCGTGATGTTGTTTATGGGAAAATTGCGGAAGAAGGTCATCAAGATGCATTTTTATGCGTTGTTGATGCAACCAATCTGAAGTTGCACCTTGGTTTAGTTTTGGAGTTGATCCAATTGGGTCGTCCAATGCTACTCGTACTTAACATGATGGATGAAGCTCGTCGTCGTGGAATGCAAATAAATACCCAAAAGCTTTCTGAGCGCTTAGGCATTCCAGTTGTAGAAACGGTTGCTGTGCGTCGCTCAGGTATTGAAAACCTGATGAATGCGCTAGATCATGGCAAATATGCTGTTCCTCAAACTGAGCTGACAGGTTTGAAAGGATCTGATCACGACAAAGTTGAAGCGATTGTCAAAGATGCCGTTCAATTTGTTGAATTTGATGATAAACGTTCAGTTTTTCTCGATAAAATCTTTCTGCACCCAGTACTTGGTCTATTCAGTTTAGCGGTGATGATGTTCATCATTTTCCAAGCAGTTTTTGCTTGGGCGGCACCCTTCATGGATGGTATTGAGACGTTCTTTGGCTGGTTGGGTGAAGTCGTTGGTGAGAATATTGCACATCCATTACTCAATAGTTTAGTGGTTGATGGAATTATCGCGGGTGCAGGTGGTGTAGTTGTCTTTTTGCCTCAGATTCTCATCTTATTCTTCTTTATCTTGGTGCTTGAAGAATCAGGTTATTTACCCCGAGCGGCATTCTTACTTGATAAGTTGATGTATAAAGCAGGTCTTTCGGGACGTGCATTTATTCCATTACTGTCGAGTTTTGCGTGTGCAATTCCTGGAATCATGGCATCACGGACTATTAGTGATCCAAGAGACCGTTTGACCACGATCTTTGTTGCGCCATTGATGACTTGTTCAGCTCGTTTACCCGTCTATGCGTTGTTGATTGCAGCTTTTGTGCCTTCTCAAACGGTTTGGGGACTATTTAACCTTCAAGGTTTAGTGCTGTTCGGTCTATATATGGCAGGGATTGTGAGTGCACTGATCGTATCGTTTGTGTTGAAGTTTTTCCAAAAAGATAAATCTCAACATATGTTATTGATGGAACTTCCAAGCTATCGTTTTCCAGATTTGAAAAACGTGTGGATTGGCTTGCTTGATCGAGCAAAAATCTTTTTGAAGCGAGTCGGTGGAATCATCTTTGCGCTTTCTATTTTATTATGGTTCTTGTGCACATTCCCACAACCACCAGAGGGTGCAACATTACCTGCGATTGATTATTCATTTGCGGGGATGTTAGGTCATTTGATGCAACCAATCTTTGCGCCATTAGGCTTCAATTGGCAGATTTGTATTGCTTTAATTCCAGCCATGGCTGCGCGTGAAGTTGTCGTTGCTGCTTTAGGCACCGTGTATGCTTTGTCTGCTGTTGATGAGGATGCGATGTCGGAAGGCTTGGCATCACTGATTAGTAGTGGTGGGGATTTGGGCTGGTCTTTAGCAACAGGATTATCACTTTTGGTCTGGTTCATTTATGCACCACATTGTTTGGCGACATTAGCGACAGTGAAACGCGAAACAGGTTCTTGGAAGACAGTTGGCTTTATGACCGTCTATTTATTTGGTTTAGCGTATTTTATGTCGTTTTTAACCTATCAAGTCGCGACCAGCGTGTTAGCTTAAATCTGAAGAGTTGAGGAGACTGAGATGATTGAAATTCTAATTATTACGGCATTGGTCCTTTGGAGTGCATTGGTCGTATTCAAAAAGGTTTTTCCACAGACGTCAAATTCAGTCTTTATGAAACTGTCAGATGCCACGAAAAGAAAAGGGTGGAAGGCACTATCAAAGTGGCTTAAACCCAAAATGACTGCTGGTTGTGGCGGAAATTGCGCTTGTCCTGTTTCAAACAAGGAAACACCCAAGTTAAACCCTCAAGCTGTGAAATGGAAGTAGTTTACTTCAATAAAAGAACCGCCTAAATTGGCGGTTTTTTTACGCATGGACACAAAATAATGTCAAGATTATGAAATCAAAAAAAGCATTCAAAGCAGCAAAGTGCTAACATTTCGGCAGTTTCTAATTAGACTAAAATATGGGGCAGAAATGTTAATACAGCGTGGTGGATTAAAAGTTGTCGCAGGACTCGGAATTTCGGGTGTTGCTGCGGTAAATTTTCTACATGAAAAAGGCTATCACGTTGCAGTAACAGATTCGAGGACCTCTCCACCTGGACATGATCAAATTCCACCTGAAGTCCAAACTAGCTTTGGGAAATTTGACGAAGAAATGTTGTTGTCTGCTGAGGAAATTATTATCAGTCCAGGGCTTGATCCTAAACTGCCAGTGATTCAAACAGCGCTTGCACAAGGCATTCCTGTTGTCAGTGAAATTCAAATTTTAAGACGTGCGACTGAAAAGCCTATTGTTGCAATAACAGGTTCTAATGCAAAAAGTACAGTGACCACCTTGATCGGCTTAATGGCGAAAGATGCAGGCAAAAAAGTCGCTGTAGGGGGGAATTTAGGACGTCCAGCCTTAGATTTAACCAAAGATGATCCAGAGCTATATATCTTAGAACTATCCAGTTTCCAATTAGAAACTACATCGAACTTAAATGCTGAAGTTGCTGTCGTCTTAAATATGAGTGAAGACCATCTCGATCGTCATGGCGATATGATGGGATATCACACTGCCAAACATCGTATTTTTCAAGGTGTCAAGAAAGTGGTCTTCAATCGTGATGACTCTTTGACACGTCCCTTAGTACCTGATGCAACGCCAATGCAGAGTTTTGGGCTCAATGCACCAGATATGAATCAGTATGGTGTACTCAGAGATACTGATGGCACGATGTGGCTAGCAAGGGGGCGTGAACGTTTATTGAAAAGTTCTGAGATGTATATTCAAGGGACACACAATGTCGCAAATGCACTTGCGTGTTTAGCTTTAGGTGAAGCGATAGGTCTACCATTAGAGGTCATGCTGGAAACTTTGAAAACCTTCAAGGGGTTGGAACATCGCTGCGAATTTGTCAAAGAAGTGCAAGGTGTTCGTTATTATAACGACTCAAAAGGTACAAATATTGGGGCAACCTTAGCAGCATTAGATGGCTTAGGTGCGGCGATCGCAGTACAGAAAGCTAAAGTTGCCATCATTTTAGGTGGTCAAGGTAAAGGGCAAGATTTTACTGCTTTAAGAAAATCATTAACGGAATTTGCAAAACTCGCGGTACTCATTGGTGAAGATGCGCCAGTGATTGAACAAGCAATTCAAGGCACAACCACAATTCTTCACGCTACATCATTGGAAGAAGCAGTAAAATTATGTCAAGCAAATACACAGCAACATGATGTGGTATTGCTTTCGCCGGCATGTGCAAGTTTTGATATGTTTACTGGCTATCCACAACGCGGACATCAATTTGTTGCTTGTGTGAATGCGCTGCACGAAGAACAATAAGGACGAAGATATGGCTGAGTCAGCTCAGACAACGATTGATAAAGTGAATAAAATTTACCAACGTTGGTTACCACGTATTCCAAGTGAAATTACATCAAGGAATGTTCTAATTTTTTGTGTGATTGCACTGCTCTGTATTGGAACGGTGATGGTTGGTTCAGCTTCTATGCCTTACGCAGAAAGATTGCATGAAAATCCATTCCACTATGTCATCCGCCATGCCATATCCATCGTGGTTGCGTTTGTCGCAGCAATTTTGGTTTATCGTGTTTCGTTAAATACCTGGTTTAATAACACATTTCCGTTATGGATGATGACTATGGCATTGCTTGTCGCGGTGTTATTAGTCGGTTCGGAAGTGAACGGTTCGACGCGTTGGATTCGAATCGCAGGATTTACCTTCCAGCCTACTGAAGCTGCGAAAGTGATGATGGCTATTTTTACTGCAGATTATGTTGTCCGTCGGGCAGAAGAAGTGCGGAATAATGTGAAAGGGCTAGCAAGATTAGCAACAGTAATGCTATGTACAGTTGGTTTGATTATTGCTGAACCTGACTTAGGTGCAACGGTAGTGGTTGCCTTAACGATGTTAGGGGTGTTCTTTCTTGCAGGTGCGCCACTAATCCAGTTTGGTATTGCATTGGGTGCCATTATCATGGCATTTGTAGTGCTGGTTGTGTTCGAGCCTTATCGTTTCGAGCGTTTAATGTCTTTTACCAATCCATGGGCAGATCCTTTAGGTTCTGGTTATCAGCTTTCAAATGCGCTTATGGCCTTTGGACGTGGTGAATGGTTAGGGGTAGGCTTAGGCCATAGTATTCAAAAAATGTCTTATCTCCCTGAGGCGCATACGGACTTTATGTTGGCTATTTTGGCAGAAGAGTTCGGTTTCATGGGCATTACGGTTGTTCTCGCACTGTCATTTCTTATGGTGGGTGCGTGTATTCGAATTGGGCATCGTGCCATTCAACATCAATTCTTGAGAGCGGGTTATTTGGCTTACGGGATTAGCATTATTTTTGTTCTGCAAATTATGGTAAATGCTGGCATGAATATGGGGCTGCTCCCAACAAAAGGTTTAACTTTACCATTTATTAGTTATGGTGGTTCATCTCTGATTATGTGTGCTGTCATGGTCAGTTTAATGCTGAAAATTGAAGCAACAACCCAAGAAAAGAATCAGGCTAAGGAAGTATCTAGCTTTTAAAATACACGATTGTATCTTAAGCATTCAAATCTGATGATGGTGGAGTACTATTTTGCTGCAACACCATTGTTGGCATATGTGTGCCACAGTTTAAACAGGTGACTTGACCAGATTTGGGTTTTGATAGTGGAATCAATGGAATAAAAAATAAAGAAAAATAATTGCGTTGTTGTTTAATTTCATAATTGCTATGTGTACGACAGACTGGGCATAGAAATTGCCCCTTTTCCGTTTTGATGGTTTTAGGTCCTACCCCAAAAATAAAAAACATAATGAACTCCTGATTAATCTATCTAAATGGAATTCAAAAACATTTTCAGCTGAATAACAAGCATGATTCTGTATGGACACTATTCAAAAACACCTTGTATGGTGGTGCCAACTGGAATTTTCTTACGATCCCATTGTTGAATTGCCTGTAGAAGCATACGATTTGGTTGATCTAGATCAACTGGATCTTGTCCTAATGCGTGAATAGCTTTGTTCAAGAGTTGGGGGGCTTGGGTGAGATCAAGTGCTACAGCTAAATTTTGCTTAGAAAGCTTTGTACCATCTTTATTCATTGCTAGGGGCAAATGCATATACTGAAGTTCAGGGTAGCCCAATAATCGCCCTAACCAAATTTGTCGTTCAGTGTTATCCAGCAAATCAGCACCACGCACAACATGAGTCATTCCTTGTAGATAATCATCCACAACCACGGCGAGCTGATAATTAATAATACCGTCGCGACGTTTAAGAACAAAATCTCCTAATTCATTGGTCAAATTAGAGCAATGCTGACCTTGTAAAAGATCCTCAAAACAAATCAACTCGTTTGATGTTTTAACCCGAATGGCTTGTTGATCGTGTGGTAGTTTTAAATCGCGGCAAGTACCGCTATAGATATGATTAGAGCCTAAGATTTTTCGTGTACATTGGCAGGCATAGGTGAGGTCACGTTGCTGAAGATCGTTTAAGACAGACTCATAGATGTTTAAACGGTCTTTTTGAAAGATAATTTCGTCATCAAACTCGAAACCGAAAGCTTCAATACATGACAAGATATGTTCTTCACTACCAGGATATATGCGAGGGATGTCTGTATCTTCAATTCGTACAACCCATTTGCCTGCATGAGATCTTGCTTCACAATAGCTTGCAACAGCTGTAATGAGTGATCCAAAATGAAGAGGGCCGGTTGGCGATGGCGCAAACCGACCCACATAAGCCATCCTGTTGTCCCCCTCCTTTATCAAAGGAGGGGTTAGGGAAGGATTATTAAATAACATGATTAACCGTTATTTTGTTTCTCTTTAATTTCAGCTAAAGTTTTGCAATCAATGCAAAGCGTCGCTGTTGGACGAGCCTCTAAACGACGTAAGCCAATTTCGATCCCACAGGTTTCACAGAAACCATAGTCATCATTTTTGATTGCTTCGATAGATTGTTCAATTTTGCGAATTAACTTGCGTTCACGGTCACGAGTACGAAGCTCAATCGCAAACTCTTCTTCTTGCGTTGCACGGTCATTTACATCAGGCAATGCAGTATTTTCATCTTGCATTGTATTTAATGTTCGATCCACTTCTGACATTAACTCGTCTTTCCATGCCAATAAAATTTGACGGAAATGCTCAAGTTGACCTTCAGACATGTATTCTTCATTTTTTTTCGGCTGATAAGGCTCGATGCCAAATAGACTCGCTGTAGTACCGCCTTCGGAAGTCTTTGGCTTGGTCTTACGCACGCGTTTTACTTTTTCAGCAACTACGTTGTTTTCTTCCAAGACTTGATTTTGGTTGTCATTCGCCATAAAGGGCATTCCTCATCATATGCGTGTTTGCGTACGCAAAAAATATGGTGATATGCAAGTGTTTTTATCGCTTCCGATAGATTGTTGCTATCGGGGGCGTCATCATATAGATTTTTTATCAAAGATGAAAGCTATGAATATCTGTTTTGGACTGTTCAGATTCCATTCGGACAGATAACTTAATCCAAAACACTTTAAAAGAAAAGCTAATAACCTGAAATTTCTTTATTAATATTTTGCGCGAAATTTTGTAGGCGATGAACACGTGTTTCAAAGCTACCGTCAGTTTTCAGTAGTAGGCTGCGATAGCCTGGTGCAAGGTCATCAAAGGCAAAATCTTCAGTCTTTGGTTTAAACTGAACGGAGGTGGAGGGCGTTGATAAAAATTGAATATTTTTCCAAACATTCAACGAATCTTGGTGCACATGTCCAAAGATCACTGCTTGAATGTGTTGATACTCTGCCATGATCTGTGTCAATTGATCTGAATTTTTTAAGATGTGTCGATCAATCCACTTGGACTTCATTTCAAGTGGGTGATGATGACACGCCAAAATGACAGGGTGCTTCTGTGTTTCCTGAAGAATCATTGATAAATGATTCAATTGTTCTGCTTTAATCCAACCATCTACTTTGTGGGGCACAGCACTATTTAATAGGACGATTTTCCACGTTTCGAAAGTTAACACGGCCGGTATAGGATCAGGCGCTGCAAAAGGAAAATATTCGGCATCATCATGATTCCCTGGAATTTGATAAAACGGAATATTCAAATTTTTCATGAAACTCAAATATCGGTGATAAGTTGCCTCATGTGGTACCTGTGCCAAGTCACCTGTATGAATAATCGCATCAATGTCTTGATAGCGATTTAAAATATCATTGATCACTGCATGAAAACTTTGTTCAGGATTTATCTGAACAAACGGCGTGTCAGGATGATCCATGAGATGAGTATCGGTAATTTGGATAATGAGCTGATCATTTTTATTCTGTTTGATTAGAGGCGTCATAAATTACCTCAGCGCTATAGAGGTAGTGGCAATGTGCTGTTTGAGCCATTGCAGAGCCATGATGACAGGTGCATTACACAATCGTTTGGATGCCAATAATTGTTCAAGATCTGAATAAGCTAAGATATGCAGTTGGATATTCTCACCTTCATCTGGCATACCATGAATACCACCTTGCTCAGGAAGATCTGCTTCTGCGACATACAAATGAAAAACTTCATCGCACGCACCAGCAGAAGGGTAGAAGGTAAATAAATGTTCCAGATTACGAATTTCACAACCAGATTCTTCTAAACTCTCACGCTGAATGCATGTTTCAGGTGATTCATCGCCATCTAATACGCCTGCAATGATTTCTAGTTGCCATGGGGAGATAGGATCATCGATTGCACCAATTCGGAATTGTTCAATCAGTGCAAAGCGCTTGAGTGCATCATTGTAGATGAGTACACCAGCAGCTTCTTTTCGATGCACTAATTCACGATGAATTGTTGGGGTATAAGTATTCTCACCAAATAAACGATGTGTGATGCTCACTTTCTCTATACGAATGAATCCTTGATAAAGGGATTCGCGAGAATGGACCTTAAAATCTTTATTATTGTAGGTGGCTTTTTCAAGAATTTTCATTCGTATACGTTAGGACAAAAATTTATTTCATCCTAACTGAGATTGCATTAAAGAAAAACAGGTTTTTTAATTTTTACAGCTTCTGATACAACTTTTGTCCTTGCTTATGATACTCATTTTTCATCGCGTTGAGACCTGATTCAATCTCTTGATTTAACTTGAGATCTAGATTATCAGACTGCTGATTTTGAGCGTATTCACGCACATTTTGGGTAATCTTCATTGAGCAAAATTTAGGTCCACACATCGAACAGAAATGTGCTGATTTATGTGCCTCTTTAGGCATGGTTTCATCATGCATACTACGTGCTGTATCAGGATCTAAACTTAAGTTAAATTGATCTTCCCAACGAAACTCAAAACGTGCTTTTGAAAGTGCATTATCACGGACTTGAGCACCTGGATGTCCTTTGGCGAGGTCTGCAGCATGTGCTGCAATTTTATAGGTAATAATGCCATCTTTGACGTCCTTTTTATTGGGTAGACCTAAATGCTCTTTAGGTGTTACGTAACAAAGCATCGCTGTTCCATACCAACCGATCATGGCTGCACCAATTGCTGAAGTAATATGATCATAACCAGGTGCAATATCTGTTGTTAATGGTCCTAATGTATAAAAAGGTGCTTCTTTGCAAACCTCAAGTTGTAAATCCATATTTTCTTTAATCATATGCATAGGAACATGACCAGGACCTTCGATCATGACTTGCACATCGTGTTCCCAAGCTCGATGGGTTAATTCTCCTAATGTACGTAGTTCGGAAAATTGGGCTTCGTCATTGGCATCTTGAATGCACCCAGGGCGTAAACCATCACCTAAGCTGAATGAGACATCATAGGCTTTCATGATCTCGCAGATTTCATCAAAATGGGTGTATAAGAAATTTTCTTTATGATGTGCAAGACACCACTGTGCCATGATTGAACCACCGCGTGAAACGATGCCCGTTAAGCGATTGGCTGTGAGAGGAACATAGCGCAATAAAACACCAGCATGAATCGTGAAGTAATCAACACCTTGCTCAGCTTGTTCGATTAAAGTGTCTTTAAAAATTTCCCATGTAAGATCTTCTGCGATTCCATCCACCTTTTCTAATGCTTGATAAATCGGAACAGTTCCAATAGGGACAGGAGAATTTCGAATAATCCACTCGCGTGTTTCATGAATATTTTTACCTGTAGACAAATCCATGATGGTGTCAGCACCCCAACGTGTTGCCCATGTCATTTTTGCTACTTCTTCATCAATGGATGAACCCAGTGCTGAGTTGCCAATATTGGCATTGATTTTCACTAGGAAATTTCGTCCGATAATCATCGGTTCGAGTTCAGGATGATTGATATTGGCAGGAATAATGGCACGACCTGCAGCGACTTCTTGGCGTACAAATTCAGGTGTAATTTCTAATAAATTTTTTGCACCAAAGTTTTGACCAACATGTTGGCGAGTATCCACACCTTCGCGTTGCTTTTGGTTTTCTCGAATCGCAATGTATTCCATTTCAGGCGTGATAATACCCTGCTTAGCATAATGCATTTGCGTAACGTTATGTCCTGGTTTAGCTCGACGAGGTTTCTGGATATGTGCGAAACGAATGCCAGCTGTACGAATATCTTGAAGACGTTCTCGCCCAAATTTTGAGCTTAATGTCGCGAGTTGTTCTGTATCTGCGCGCTCTTCAATCCATGTATCTCTGAGGTTTGGTAGGCCTCGATTTAAATCAATTTGAATCTCAGGGTCGGTATAAACACCTGAAGTGTCATACACCATGATGGCAGGATTATACTCACCGCCTAAGCCCGTTGGTGTATCAGAGAGTGCAATTTCACGCATGGGTACGCGAATATCTGGACGAGAACCTTGAACATAGACTTTTTTTGACGCCGGTAAAATGCGGGTGAGATCTTGAGCATCTTGCTCATGTTGAGCAGAGAGATCTGTATTTGAAAGATTCGTTAATTGGTTCATTGCAATGATCCTTATGAATGACATCAACGAATCAAGCACGACCAAAAACGGTGGCGGAATTATCCTGAATGAATAACCTAGAACAAAGTTTTTAGATGGCTTGATTCCTACGCAGGTATTAACCTGATCAGGTTCAACGGTACTCACCATCAAAATAATGTTTTAGGTGATCTCAGCGAGTTATTACTCGCGCTCCGTCAAGCGATGTCAAAATACTAACATATAAAGTCAGATTAAAGTCATCAGACTAGGATGCATAACAAATTGCGTCTTTAAAGCAATTACGACGATTTTCAAGATCAACAGTTTTTAAGTTTAAATAGTGACTTAGCTGTATAAGAACTTGCGGATTTTCATCAGTCTGATCTGAAGTTAATTTACTTTTTTGTTGTGAATCCAGTTCGATAAATTTTAAGAAAAGTCGCGCTTGATCTGCTAAGCGACTATTTTTCATATTTGCGAGTTGTTCGATTTCAGTTAAAGCATCGGGTGCAATTTCAACACGTCCTTCAAAATCATGAGAAACAGGATCATGTTTGAGACCTTTAAATAATAAATTTGAATAAAAATGATAAAGGTACTCTGCATCTAAACGGAAACTGCTTTGAGGATATTTTTTTAGATAATTTTCCCAATACTGGGCACGTCTAGAAATCTCTTGTGCTTCAAGATGAAAATGAGGATCTTCAAATTGTGCTTGCTGATTTTGTTCAGCAAGTTCTTGCATAAATGCTTGTTCTGCCTCAGGGAAATAGGGGGCAAATACTCGTGCTAAATAATATGGGTTTCTTTGATAGGTTGCTTGGTGGTTAATATCGACGAGATCAATATACGCTTGACCCTTATGCCGAAGTAAATATTGATCTCGTGGATGTAATTTTTCAATTTGTGATTGTTGAATCGTCGGAAATTGCGACTGGTCATGAGCATATAAATCAAAAGCTTTTTGCTGATCAGCTGATCGATCTATACTTAAGAAATTTCTATACATGATGTCTGCCAAACCGATCAATTCTTTCTGTTCCTGAAATGGCATTAAGGGAAGACAAAGTCGAATATCTTGATTGATTTGCTCAATGGCGAATGTAGTCCGTTGAGCAGTTATCCCGAGCATTTCTTTTTTGAGTTTTTGACAAATGAGGTTGAGATCAGGTGTGGTGTTCTGGTTTTGGGTTGGGTTTGGAGATTCAGTAGGAATTTCTTCGGAAATCGGCTTTTGACACGCAGTTAAGCCAAGACTTACGACCATAAGAGTCAATAATTGACGAATAGGCTTAAACGTGTGCAAAAATGACTTCATTGAGATATCAAAATACAGTTAAAGTGTGAAATGAGGCGCAAATAGATTTTCACTTATTTTAAAACCGTACAGTGAAATTTATTGTAGTTGCTTCGCAATCAAGCGTTACAATAATAGACCTCTTGCGAAAGTAAAAAATTGTTTATACTCGTCCCATGAAATATGAAAATTTAACTAGATTTAATGATGGGGAATTTAAACGACT